>NZ_FR893468.1:8952-33201 GCF_000435435.1 Alistipes sp. CAG:29
ACACACCGGTGGGCGCCGGTAACGTCCTTTGTGCCGCAACGATCGGCTTCGGCTTCCTGTGGCTCTTCATGATGAGCGTCTCGGAGACAAAATACTGCAAACCGTGGGGCTACATCATCCTCGGAATACTCGCCGCGGCATTTTGCTACGTGACCTTCTGCAACACGATATTCGACGAATACGGCAGCGTCGCACCGCAGGTAGCCTCGGGCATCCTCGGCTTCTGGGCCGGGACGTTCGCCCTGCGGCTCTTCTTCCGGGGATTCCGCAGCTACTGGACGACGGTATGGTTCGCACTGATCATCACGCTCTACGTGGGGGCTATCGTCTTCAACGCGATCAGCGAATATTTCTTCTGGAACGAATTCGGAGTCCGCTACAACTTCATCGCCGTGGATTACCTGGTCTACACCAACGAGGTCGTGGGCAACATCATGGAATCCTACCCCGTACTGCCGATGTCGCTCGGGATAATCGTAGTGACGCTGCTCATCACCTGGTACCTTTTCCGCCGCGACCTGGGGCAGGCCGACCGGCTGATCGGATGGCGCTGGAAGGCTGTCGCCGGGCCGGCCTATATCGCAGCCATGCTGCTGGCGGTTTGGCTGCTGCATTTCAATACCCGGTTTCAGGACAGCGACAACGTCTACGTGAACGAATTGCAGGCCAACGGACTCTACAAGTTCTACGACGCGTTCGTCAAGAACGAACTCGACTACGAACAGTTCTACATCACCGAGCCCGAAGCCAAGGCCGAGGAGTTCGTACACGGTGTGTACGGCAGCACGGGCGACAACCTGCATGCCGTCCGCAGCGAGGGCCCCGAGATACGGCGCAACATCGTACTGATAACGATCGAGAGCATGAGCGCCTCGTTCATGGGGCATTTCGGCAACACCAGGCAGCTGACGCCCGTGCTCGACTCGCTCTACGACCGGAGCCTGGCGTTCGACCGCGTCTATGCCACGGGTAACCGCACGGTACGCGGGCTGGAGGCCGTGACGCTTTCGCTGCCGCCCTGCCCGGGACAAAGCATCATCAAGCGCCCGAACAATGCGGGGATGCATTCGACCGGCGCCCTGCTGCGCGACAAGGGTTACACCGTGAAATATTTTTACGGCGGCAACAGCTATTTCGACAATATGGAGACCTTCTTCTCGGGCAACGGCTATGAGATCGTCGACCAACGGCAGTACGAGCCCGGGGAGATCACCTTCGCCAACATCTGGGGCGTATGCGACGAAGACGCCTACCGCAAGGTCATCCGCACGCTCAACGAAGACGCCGGCGACGGCAAGCCGTTCTTCGCACATGTCATGACGGTGAGCAACCACCGCCCGTTCACCTACCCGGCCGGGAAGGTCAGCATACCGCACGACGCCAAGTCGCGCAACGGAGGCGTGATGTATACCGACTATGCACTGGGGCGGTTCTTCGCCGAAGCGTCGAAACAACCCTGGTTCGCCAATACGATTTTCCTCATCACGGCCGACCACTGCGCATCGAGCGCGGGCCGCACGGAAATCCCGCTCGAAAAATACCATATCCCGGCACTGATCTACGCCCCGGGCTTCGTCGAGCCGCAGCATGTCGGGGGCATCGTTTCACAGATCGACCTGATGCCTACCCTGCTTTCGCTGCTCAACATGAGTTACGACTCGCATTTCTACGGCCGCAGCATTTACGACGAGGGCTATGTCAACCGCGCGTTCATCGCAACCTACCAGGATCTGGGCTACCTCGAGGGCGACGTGTTCACGATCCTTTCGCCCGTGCGCCGCTTCGAACAGTACCGGGTCGTTCCCACGGAGGACAATCCCCACAACCTCGAACCGATGGAAACGGAAAACCCCGAACAGGTCTCGCGCGCCATCGGCTATTACCAGACTTCGAGCGCGTGGAACAAACGCTGAGTGCCGGTATCTGAAAAAGGCTGTCTGAGATTTGTCAGACAGCCTTTTTTCGTATGCGTTTCCCGGATACGCCCCCGGTTCGCACAGAGTATGAACGCTTATCGGGATACTGCCTCGTCCCGGGGAGGGCGGTATCACTTCACCACCACGTCCCGGTCGGTGTTGAGCGTCAGCTGGTAGGTCGCATAATTGCCCGAGCCGTTGGTAAACTTGGTATAGATGGCCGTCAGGTCAACGACCGAACCGGATACGGGGATTTTGTTGTCGCGGAACTGGCTGTAACCGCTCGTACGCACCACATAGTTGCCCGGGGCGGCATTCGTGCCGGTACCTGCGGCCTGCGCATCGTAGGTGAACCAGGCCGAGCCGTAGAAAAACGTGTCGGCATTCGTACCGGGCAACATGCGCATCGTCGCCCAGGTAGCCCACTGGTCGATATCCTCCCACCCGGGGGAATTCACGTCGTAGGAGACGGAATTGGCGAAATAATTGGGAAAGGTGTTCTTATAGCCCCACGGCGCCGTGCCGAAGCGGCTCTCGACCCCTTCGAAACGAACCAGGCGCCCCAGGTCGTCGTCCGACAGCACAGTCCGGTAGTTGTCGCGCGTGACGACCAGCGTATCGGACTTCAGCATCGGCTGCTGTTCGCCCGAAAAGATGTGCTCGTCCTGCATAATCTTGCTCTCGATATTGTCGTTCGAATAGCTCGCATTGTAGGAGGTCGTACCGATGCTGACCATGCCGCGGTAGTTCCCCAGCACGAGCCCTTCGAGGTCGACGTAGACGATCTGCCCGACGGGATGGAACAGGTAGTTGCCCGTATTGAGCTTGAGCTCGATGGCCGACTCGGAGGCCTCGTCGTAGAGGTATACCGACTTGTAGACATTGCCGAAGCGGTCGGTCGAAATGACCTTGCCCGAGGTGAACAGCGGCTCATCGACCGTCCACGACGCCACGGTACCGTCGTTCATACCCGCATTCTCGGCCCGGAAGCGCGCCTTCAGCTCCCCGACGGAAATGTATTCCAGTCCCTTCGCCTCGAAATCGGCGCGGGTGTAGACCCTGGCCGGCCCCGGATTCAGGTAATCGCTGTAACAGCCTGTGAAAAACAGGGCTGCGGCAGCCGCCAGTAACAATTTGAATAATTTATCCATAGCATTCATGTTTTATTCGTCCAGCCGTCAGAAACGGAAATAGAGATTGAGGTAATAGGTCGTACCGAACATGTAAAAATACTTCGAGTCGAAAGCCTGGTAGGTCGTCACGGTGGTCTCGGTATTTTTCGAGAGGCGTGTCTGCTCATAGCCGCCGGTCTTGATGTCCTGATTGTTCAGGATGTTCTTGACGTCGAGGCTGAATCCCAGCGTGTACTTGCGGTGGATATACCAGTTCTTGCCGATGCTGGCATTGAGCGTATAGGCCGAGTCGAACTTCTCCTGGCGTCGCAGGTGTTCGATGTCGCCGGGCGCCATACCGCCCGTGATTACGGCGTCGGTACGGTAGATCGGGCTCATCGAGAGATACATGTTGTTGTAATAGTTGAAGTCGGCCGAGAGGTAGATGTTGTTGTTCGAGCGCCACGACAGGCCGACGTTGACGGCCGTCTGGGGTGTGCTCTCGACCCGGAAATCCTTCCAGTAGACATAACCGTCGGAGACGATATCGCCGCTGTTGTCCTGCGTTTGCAGGTAATAGGGATTCGAATCGTAGGTATATTGTCCCCAGCTCACGGCGCCGTTCAGGGCGAGCGTGTGGTAGATCGGGATCGAGACGGCCGCCTCGAGGCCGAAATGCACCTTGTCGATGCCGCTCATGGCGAAATTGGTGAAGGTGGCGGCCACGTCGTCGTAATAGGAGATCACCTTCGACTGGTCGTAGATGCGGGTATAATAGCCCGAAATGCGCGCCTTGAAATCGCCGTAGCGCAGGTTGTACGACGCATCCACGCCGAGGACGCGCTCGGCCGAAAGCCCCGGTGTCGTGGTGTTGCGCGTACGGGGCGAAACGAACGAGGACTGGAACTCAGGCGCTTCCTGCATGTAGACGACGTTCGCCTCGACGGCATGCGCCGCGGAGAAGCGGTACGAGAAGTTACCCTTGGCCTTGTAGGTCAGGTAATCCAGTTTTCGGGAGTCGCCCTTCGAATTGTCGGGGAAGAGCCCCTTGCGCCACAAACCCTCGCGCCACAGCTTCGCATAGCCCACTTCGCCGCCCACGGTGATGCCCAAACCGCCGACATTGAAGCCGTACGATGCCCACGCCCGGGTGCTGAGCACGTGGGCATAGTAATCGTAGCTGTACTTATCGCCCACCTTGGCGGCATGCGCATGGCCGTACTTGTTGTAATAGTCGAGGTTGTTCTGGTAGGCCTGCGTATTCGAACCGAAATCGCGTTCGGCGAATTTGTCGATGTCGGCCCAATAGTCGCCCCCCAGGAGGTCTTTCACCTGCGAGTAGTACTCCGTACGGTTACGGCGCAGCGAAAGTCCGCCGTTGATCCTGGAATCATCGCGGAAGATGTGCGAAAAACTGGCCGCGAGATTCCAGTCCAGCTGGTCGGTATGGCGCTCCTCGACCATGTAGTTAGACCGTCGGCCGGGGCCGTAGATCTGCTCGTCGAGGGGATCGTTCTGGTTATAGTTGGTCTGGTACATCTGCTCCCAGTCGAAATGGCGGATGTCCCGGTAGTTGGCCTGCCAGTAGACCTGCTGCCATGCGGCACCGACATAGTTCTTGTCGAGTGCGAAATAGCTCGGCAGGTAACGGTAGTAGTCGGGGCGCGGGTCGGGGCCGTTCTGCCACGTCAGTGCCGAGTAACCGTTCTTGCCGAAGCGCAGCGCCGTGGCCAGCTCCAACTTCGAACGGTCGGAGATGTCGAACGTGTAGTTGAGCATCACGATGGGTTCGTGGTTATTACGCACGCGGGCATTGCGCTTCTTGCCGTCCTGCCAGCCCCAGTTGGGGTTGTAATAGTTGTTGCCTACCAGGTCGTAGGCCTCCTGCGTGGCGGCCTGCTGCGCACCGCGTTCGGTGGGGGCACCCAACAGGGTCAGCGCCAGGCGGTGGCGCTGGCCGAACTGCTTTTCGACGGCGGCGAAATAACCGAACGCATTGTAGTAAACGCCGTCGACATAGGAGTTGCCGCCCTGGCGGGTCGAAACCGAAAAGGCATACGACCAGCCGTTGTCCTGATAGCCCGAGGCATAGGTGACCATCGCACGGAAACGGTACATCGAATTGCCGTTCACGAGGCTGGCACGCAACCCCTTGCGCATCTGCGACGGGCTGGTGATGATGTTGGTCATACCGCCGATGCCGCCCAGCCCGACGTCCGAGGCCACGATACCTGACGTCACCTCCTGGTTACGTGTGGCGTCGTTCAGGCCGCTCCACAGCGACCAGGGCGTATAACCCGTGAGGGCGTCGTTGAGCCGGATGCCGTTCATGTAGACGTCCTGGTACTGCGAATCATAACCGCGGACGTTGAAGCGCATCTCGCTGAACTTGTAGGAAGCGATGTTGTTGAAGATGTCCTTGGAGGCCGAGAGCGACGTAGGCAATGCCTGCGCATCGTCGACGGTCTCCATGTCGAACTCCGCGAACACGGCGTCGTCGATCATCTGCCGGGGTACGTCGGGCACCAACACGACCGCATTGATGTCGCGCACCTGCGAGCCGACGCGCACGGCGATGGAGAGGGGTTCGAACTCGGGGGTCTCGAACTGCAGCGAGTATTCGCCCGCAGGGACATTCTCGATGAGGAAATTACCCCGCTCATCGGACATCACGGTCACGTCGCCCGGCGTCATCGTAACCTTCACGCCGTCGAGGGCCACACGCCCCGCACGCGAAACGACCCTGCCCCTGACGCCGCCGTCCTGTGCAAAGGCGGTCAGCGTGGTGACGGAGAGTACTAAAATCAGTAGAATTTTGACTTTCATAGACTATGTAGCTAAATTATTTGGCAAAATAGATATACACCGGGAAGTGGTCGCTGTAACCGCCCTGGAAGTTGTTTCCCACATAGGTACGCAGCGGATAACCTTTGTACTGCCCCTCCCGCTGCACCATGTAATGCCTGCGGAAGATATTGCCGTAGTACTTCGAACCGGGAGCCTTGCGCAGTTGCATGCCGTCGTCGCCCGAGACCATGTTCCCCGAGACCACGATGTTGTCGAAGAGGTTCCAGGCATCGCCGTAGGCGAGCGTACCGATCCCCGCACGCAGCATGTCCCCGAAGGGATTGTAGAAATCGCCGGGTTCGAGCTCCTTCATGCGCGTTCGGGCACCCAGGCCTTCGGCCATGCTCGGATCCGTCGGGTCGTCGTTGAAGTCGCCCATGGCAACGATCCGGGTCGCGGGGTCGGCTTTCAGCACCGAATCGGCGATCCGGCGCATCTGCTCCCCGACGGCGATGCGTTTGAATTCCGAAGCGTCCTTGCCGCCCAGCCGCGAAGGCCAGTGCGCCACCATGAAGAAGAAGGGTTCGTCGTCGATCCTTCCCCACATCGTCAGGATGTCGCGGGTCTTGAAATTAGGGAGCGACGGCACGACGGTTTTCACCGGATAGCTGCCCTCCAGTTTGAAGACTTCGGGGCGGTAGAGAAAAGCCACGTCGACGCCGCGCGCCTCGGGCGAATCGTAGTGCACGATACGATAATCGGCTGGCGCCAGTTTGGGCGCCGCCACGATATCCTCGAGCACGGAGCGGTTTTCGACCTCCGACACGCCGATCACGGCAGGATAGACCTTGTCGGCAGCCGCAAGGTCGAACAATACCCGTTCGATGTTGCCCAGCTTGCGGTTGTACTTGGCCGAGTTCCACTGTTTGGGCCCTTCGGGGGTGAACTCGTCGTCGAGCACCTCGGGGTCGTTGATCGTATCGAAGAAATTCTCCAGGTTGTAGAACATCACCTTGTAGGGCTTCTGCGCGAAGCACGCCACAATGAATGCCGCCAGCAACAGGGTGAATATCAATCGTTTTTTCATCGTTCTGAAATTTTAAGGTTTTACAGTCCCCACGAGGCGGCGTCTTTCTGCGCCTTGACGGCGGCAGGCACCGAAGGGAAGAATTCGAAACCCGTGAGGCTTTCGACCTCCGAAACGCTTTTCACCCAGCTCCGGGCACTCCCCTGCCCGCCCGCATTTTCGACCCAGAACCCGATGGACTTCAGCTGGTCGGCCGGATAGTCGCCCAGCCGGTCGCCCGCCTGGCGGACATTGCCCTTGACCGTGCGGACGAACACTTTGAAATAGTAGTTCGGCACGGGGCACTGCTTGCCGTCGATATCGGGCGTGGCAAAGGTGCTGCCGGGATTCCAATAGGCACCCGTGACGACATAGAGCGTATCGGAGCACATCCAGTTGTCGCGCGCCATCTTCTCGAGCGCCGCCCAGGGATTCTGGTTCAGGCTGGAATTCTGGGGCGTCATGTTCGAGAAATAGAAGGTCTGTGCCTGCATCGTGGCATTCCCGCTGCGGTCGGCGTTGGGGATCTGGTGCCCGCGGTCGAAATTCCGTGCCGGATAGCTTTTGGTCAGGTTGGCCTGGTACTCGGCGGCGATCTTGGGGTCGTATGCCCAGGTTTCGACACGCCCCGAACCCGTGTAAGCGCTGTGGAGCGGATAGGCCACCCACCAGGCGGCGAACTTGGTCTTGTCGAAGCACATCGTAAAGTTGCGGGCGTTGTAGGTTACACCCGTATTCTGGTTGCGCAGCAGGGCGAAATGCGTCACATAGACATACGCATCGTCGGATTTCCGGGCCGGGATTTCCGGCCAGACAAGGTTATGGCCCGTCTGGTAGACATCGTCGGCAGCCGAGGTGCTGTATTGTGTGAGTTCCAGTTCGAGGGGCGCCTGCCCGTCGAACGTGAAGCGGATCATGGCATGCCGCTCGTCCTTCGTGTCGTTCGGCCAGTAATAGACATACTGATTGCGGGCCGCGAGGCTCGTTCCGGCAATTCCGGTCTTGACGGTCTGCCCGCCCGGAGCCGTACGGTTGAACGAAACCCAGTCGGCGCCCGCCGTGATCTCGGCCCTCCACGACGTCCCCTCGCGGCCGTCCACGATCAGCACGGCAGCGCCCTCCCGGTCGGGGTGCACGGTCTTGGTGGGATCCCACTCCACGCGGAATACCCCGGAACCCGAATCGGAATCGTCGCTGCAGGAGGTGGCGGCGAAACCCGCCGCCACGACCGCAGCAACCCCGAGGAGCGTTCGTATCAGATATTTACGCATCCTCTTCATATCAATAGACCTGTACGCCCAACACGATGGCACGCCCCGTATTGCGATCCGATGCCGCCGTGAAGTCGGGCGACGTGGAGATCGTCACGGTCGATGCGGCGGTCAGCCCCGTGAGCTGGAAGGTGTAGTAATCGGAATCGGTCACGTCGGTGAAGGTGAAGTCGTTGCCCGACCCCGCAGCACCGGCGCTGGCCGTGATCGCATGGCTGCCGTCACCGCTCACCGCTCCGCCGTTGTTGACACGGATGTAGACCGTGGCGGCCTTGCCCGTCCATGCCACGGCATAGAACGAAAGTTTCTTGTCGCCCGTGAGGGATGCTCCCAGCGCCTCGGAGGTGAATACGCCGGCAAGGCTGCTCGTACCGAGCTTAAAACCCGTAGCGGGCTGGCCGTCGATCGTCGAGTTGGAAGGATAGTAACGGTCGGTCGTGCTGGTGGAAGCCGGGATGAACTGGCTCATGGAGGTATAGATGCCCTTGGTATCGCCGCCCGACCCGGCCGCGAACTGCGTGAGCGTAACCTCGCGGCTGTTACCGCCCGCAACCGAGACGGTCATCGTGCGCACGATGTCGTCGGAGGTCGTGTTGGGAGCCGGAGGCGTGACGGTAACGGTGGTACCGTTGACTACGGCCGTGAAGGGCGCAATCGCATCGTTATCGACCGTCAGGGCGTTCGACCCGAGGTTGACGACCGTAACCTCAACATCCTTGGTTACCGTCTCCTCGGCGCCCCAGGTCAGCGATGCGGGGTCGACCTCCGTAATCACGGGCGTCGAAGCATCGACCTTGAAGTCGGCGACATCCGCCGCGGACTGCGGGTAGAGCTGCGCCGCACCGTCGTAGACTTCGGCCACGCCGGTCAGCGAACCGGCCGTCACGGTCGACGAGATCAACTCGCCGCCCCATGCGACGGTCTTGTAGGTACGCACAGCCAGGTCGCCGCTCCCGTCGGTAAACAGGCGGGTCGAATAGTTGGCTGTACCGCTGTACCACATCTCGCCGGCCTCGCCCTTGAATGCGAGCCCCGTAACCTTCACGTTCATACCCATATAATCGTTCGAATTGAACTGCGCGAGGGTGACGGACGGCACGACCATCTGCACGGGCGACGAGTTGTCGACCGCGGTCGTTACCTTATTGATCTTATACAGGCCATAGGAATTGTAGACCGTACTCGTCGCATCGAGGGTCAGCGTTATCCGGGCACCGACCGGGTAGTCGGCGACGGTTTCGTACGCCGCATCGGCGAGCAGAATACCCGAACCGGCATCCCCGGTGTTATCCACGACGGAGATCATCTGGTAAAGGTTGCCGCCCGCGTCGTTGGCGGCAATATATCCCTGAACGGTCTGTCCCGTCCACTCGCCGAGCGAAGCCTCGGCACCCGAAGCAGGCGCCAGCCCCTTGACGAAGGCAACGAATTCGGCAACCGTCTTGGGCTCGGCACTCGGCTTGGCGGCCTGCGCGACACGCAGGGTCAGCGGCGTGACACCCTCGCCCGAGAAGGTGATGCTGCCCAGGTCTTTCGATGCGGAGGTTTCGTTGGCTGCGGTCGCCGTGACGGTGACCGTACCGTTGTTATCCCCGCCCTGGGGTGAGATCGTGAAGCCGTCGCCGCTCATGGTGGCCGTCCACGCGATGTTGGCCGTGACGGTCACGGTCGCCGTAGCGCCCGACGTCGAAGCCAGCACGAGGTTATCCTCGGGCGAGATGCCGAGCGAAGCCCCCGAAGCGACGAATGCGGCCACGTCCGAAGGCGTGGTCGGGATGACCTGTATGTTCTTGAAATTCTGTTCGGCGGTACCGAGCAGGGCGCCCGTCTTGTCGGCGATCGTGATCGCGGCGAAACCGGCGGCATCGGTTGCCGTAGCCATATAGCTCTGGACAGTCTCGCCTCCGGCGGCATCGAAGCGCACGACGCGCTTGGCGGAAGTCGCCCACGCCTCGCCGACGAACGACGACTGCGGCGTGAGGTTCGTGACCCGGACATACTGCCCCTGATAATTGCCCTCGTTGAGCGTCGCGGCCGAAAGCGTCGGCACGGCCACCTCGACGGCGGGATCGTCGGAGACGGTCACCACGACGTTCTTCAGCTCGCGCAGATTGCCGTAGGGCGCATACTGGGCGGCCGACAAGTCGAGCGTAACCTTCTTGCCGACCGGATATTTCGCGCTGTTATCGCGGGTAAACTCGGTCGTGCTGTAAAGGATGATGGCCGAGTTGGGCAGCGTGATGTTGTCGCCGACATAGAGCTTGCCGAAATTATTGCCGCCCTCGTTGTTGGCGAGGATCACGGCGGGAATCGTCTTTTGGCTGTAATTCAGCTCTTCGGTACCGCTTTCGAGGCTCGGCCACGTGTTCTTGATGTAGGCCACCAGCGCGCTCACCTCGCCGGCCTTGGGCGCCTCGCCCTGCTCGATGGTGACCTCTTTCGTCCAATAGGCGCCATATGCGTTCTTCAGGTTGAACGAGAGCTTGGCGATACGGCCCACGTTGCTCGCGGGGATGGTGAATTCGACGGTACCGTCGCCCGAGCCCTGAGTTGCGGAGGGCGTAACCCAGTCGCTGCCCTCCAGCACTTCGAGCGTCCAGGGGCGGTTGCTCTTTACGGTGAATGCGGAGGCGCCTTCCGGGGCACCGTCGGCATTGAACGTGAGCACGTCGGGGGTGACTTCGAGATAAGGCATCCCCTTGTCGTCGTTATCGTCCACACATGAGGCCAGAGCCACGGTGGCAAAGAACACCGTGCCGGACAATAACTTCCAAAAGTTCGATTTTTTCATAGAAGCGTTTATTTTAGACAGGAATGAATGAATTTCCTAATTTCCTGTATATCCGCTTCAAATCGAATGCCAAGGAATGCCTTTCAACCGCCGGACGGCTCCGGCAGGCACAAAAAAATATATCCCGCAAGCGGGATATATTCAGCGGACGGGCCGATTGATGCCACGTCCGGTCGTATGGCGCGCGTCAGCGTATTCTATCGGCGGCACGTACCATCAGTTCGTCGCGGAAAACAGCCCGTGCAGCGAGGTAGGCGAACAGCAGGCACACGAGCGGCAGTGCGATGGCGGGCCGGAAACCCTGCGTATGGAACGAAAGTTCGGAAAAAACCCGCCAACTGAGGAAATAATAGGCCGCTTCCATAACCGCAGAACCGATCAGCAGCACGATCTCCACGACACAGAGCCGGATCTGGAGCAGGCGGCGTTTGAACAGGAAGATCGTAATGAAAGGCAGCACGCAGGCCAGTGCCAGCACGACGCCCATGTAGACGGTCGACTGTACAGCCTCTCCGGCCGAGGTCTGCAGGGAAAAGGCATAGAGCCGGAACTCACCCGCGTCGCCCGCGAACCAAGCCAGCGGGGCAAAGAGCGTAACGGCCATGAGCGCCGTGACGATGAGCAGATGGAGTGTTTGGATTCGTTGTATCATAATTATTTACAAAGTTTTATCAATCAGATACTTATTCCTGTCCGACGAACCCCGGTTGATGAGCTCGCCCAGGAACCCCGCCAGGAACAACTGCACGCCGAGGATCACGGCGAGGATCGCCAGGTAAAAGAGCGGCTGGTCGGTGACCGGACGCAGCGACAGCCCGTGCACCTGTTTCCAGATCTTTGCGGCGATGATCCACACCGTAGTCCCGCCGCCGATAAGGAACATCAGCGTCCCCAGACTGCCGAAGAAATACATCGGCGAGCGGCCGAAATGCGTCATGAACAGCACGGTGATCAGATCCAAGTAGCCTTTCACGGTACGTTCGAGGCCGAACTTCGAGCAGCCGTATTTGCGGGCGTGGTGCTCGACGACCTTTTCGCCGATACGGCGGAACCCGGCCTGCTTCGCCAGAATCGGAATGAAACGGTGCATCTCGCCGTAGACCTCGATCGACTTGACGACCTTGCGGCGGTAGGCCTTCAGCCCGCAGTTGAAATCGTGGAGTTTGATGCCGGAGACCCGGCGCGCCGTCCAGTTGAAGAATTTGCTCGGCCAGCGTTTGCCGACCGGGTCGCGGCGCTTCTTCTTCCAGCCGGATACCAGGTCGTACCCTTCTTCGAGGATCATGCGGCGCAGTTCGGGAATCTCGTCGGGCGAATCCTGCAGGTCGGCATCCATCGTGATGACGACCTCGCCTTCGGCTGCGGCGAAACCGCAGTACAGGGCTGCCGACTTGCCGTAATTGCGGGCGAAGCCGATGCCGCGGATCGCCGGGTACTTCTCCCTGAGCGACTCGACAACCTCCCAGGAGCCGTCTGACGAACCGTCGTCCACGAGGATCACCTCGTAGGCATAGCCATGCGACACGGCAACGCGGTCGATCCATGCCACCAGTTCGGGCAGGGACTCGGCCTCATTGTAGAGTGGTACTACGACGGATATGTCCAGTTTATTATTCACGGTATGTCCCTATTCGCTTAGCGGGGTATCGAACGGTTTGGGCGCACGCGACAACACGCCTGCAATGATAAGGCCGAAAACGGCACCGAACAGAATGCTCACGAAAGTTACGGCCCACAGCGTTCTTAAAAAAGAAGGTTCGGGGGTATTCTGTATCTGGTCGAACATCTGCGACAGCATGGATTCCATGTTGGCCGGCACCCCGCCGTTCCGCCCTATATAATCGGATAATGCGGCTGTAGTACGCTCCGTATAGTTGGTGTAACCGATGAAAAAGTGCAGGTAAAGGTATTGCACGATACCGACGATGAGCCCCGCAACGGTCGAGACGGAGAGGATGTAAGCGTACCCCTGCCCGAAGGAGAAACCCTCCTCGGCGGTATACATCATCGAATACCGGCGCGTGAAACGGTGCAGCAGATAGTAATGCAGTACGACGACGGCAATCCATTCGATTGCGTACAGGCCGAAACTGGCCGAAATCTGCAATCGGGTTTCCAACATGAACGAGACGGCCAACAGGGCGCCTATGATCGCGCCGTACTTGGCGACATCTTTCCAGAAATTCGTTTTTTCCATATACTGTTTATATTAATCTCATTGCAGTTCCCCTTTGCCCTCGCGCAGCACTTCGGGCTCGTCGCCCGTAAGGTCTACGACCGTCGTGGGGATGTTGTCCCCCATGCCGCCGTCGATCACAAGCGCCACGTCGCGGCCATAGCGCTCATGGATCAGTTCAGGATCGGTGGTATACTCCACGACCTGGTCGTCGTCCTTCACCGACGTGGTGACGAGCGGGCAGCCCAGGGCGGCGACGATGGCGCGGGAAACGGCGTTGTCCGGAATGCGGATGCCGATCGTACGGCGCCTCTCGAGCGCCTTGTCGGGCACGCGCGAGGATGCCGTGAGCACGAACGTGAAGGGCCCCGGCAGGTTCCGTTTCAGGATCCGGAACGCCGTGTTGTCCACACGGCAATACTCCGCCACCTGGGCGATATCCCCGAAGACCACCGAAAAAGCCTCGGCATCCTTACCCCTCATCCGCCGCAGGCGTTCGATGGCCTTGGGCGAATGGAGCGAACAGCCGAAAGCATAGACGCTGTCGGTCGGATAGATGACGATCCCGTCGTGAACGAGCACGTCGACCACCTTCTGCAACTCCCGCTCCGAGGGGTTCTGTTCGTAGATCTTCGTAAGCATTAGGACAAATGTACGAAAAATTATTTAATCTTGCGCCGGTTCAGTTCGGCGCTGTATGCCCGGGCATTGGCATTGTGCTCGCGGAGCGTCCGTGCGAAGTTGTGGTAACCGTCGAACGTCGCACGCGCACAGAAGAAAAGGTAGTCATGCTCCTCGAAATTGAGCACGGCGTCGATGGCGTCGATGCCGGGCATGCAGATCGGCGAAGGCGGCAGCCCCTTGTTCCGGTAGGTATTGTAGGGCGACTCGTATTTCAGGTGTTTGTGCAGGATGCGCCGCAGCCCGAAGTCCTGCATGGCATACTTGACCGTCGGATCGGCCTGCAGGGGCATCCCCTTGCGCAGGCGGTTGACGTACACCCCTGCGATACGGGGCATCTCGTCGGTCTTGCGGGTCTCCTCGTAGACGATCGATGCGAGGGTCATGACCTCGAGCCGGCTCAGACCGCTGCGTTCGCGCAGGGCATCGCGCCCGGGCGTCCAGAAACGGTCGTACTCTCGCTTCATGCGCTGCACGAACTCTTCGGGCGTCACCGTCCAGTAGAACTCGTAGGTGTTGGGAATGAACATCGAAAAGAGCGTCACGCTGTCGAAACCCACGCCACGCGCCACTTCGGGCGAGGTCAGCACCTGCATGATCGCCGTGGAGTCGGCGTCGATCTGCCGGGCGAGTTTCTGCGCGAGCTGCGCCGGAATGCGGGCATTGTTGATCGAAACCCGTACAGGGGTTTGAAGCCCCAGTTTGAGCATCCGCGCTACCCGGATCACGCTCATCCCGGGCTCCAGCACATAGTGGCCGGGCTTGAACGTCTCCGGCAGGTTGATGCGCCGGGCATAGACACCGAAAGCCCAATGGTGCCTGAGCCGGGGCAGCAAGGAATCGGTGAGGCTTTGGTAGTCGGCACGGCTGCCGATATAGAGGTCGCGCCCCGCGCGCACGGCATTCCCGTAAAATTGCTGCCGCAGGACAAAACCCGCGACAAGCAGGCACGCAAGGCAGGCGAAAAGGATATAGCGAAAAGTTTTTTTACGCATCGGGCCGAAAATTTTTGCAAAGATATAAAAAATTCCTACTTTTGTGCCCGGGTGAGTCTTATACGACCAGCTCCCACAGAATCCCCCAGGCGAGGAATCGAGCAAGGGTATGTGGTCGTAGCGGTGCGATATAAGGAGCTCACCCTTTTTTTGTTATACGGTGCCCGGGTCACATAGCCCCGGGCACCGCTTTTTTGCTCCATCGCGGCATGAAAAAACGTCAACGAACAAACCTGCCGCCGGCATAAAATCCAATCGTATTGTGTTGCCGGCAAAAAAAATGCATACCGGATGCAGCAGCCGGCCAGTGCATTCCAGTAAAGGCATAAAAAACGGGACGAAGACGTCCCGCGCGGCATGATTCCGGTATTTTATTTCGAATAGGCGATCAGCAACTGGTTGACGACGCTGACGAAGACATAGCAGATGACAAAGATGGAAACCCCGCGCCACCCTTTCATATTGGCCGAGACGAGGTAGGCGAAACAGCCCCAGACCATCGACCAGACCATCGAGACCGACAGCAGGATCACGATCAGGTTATAGCCTGCGAGCTTCATCACTTCGCAGACGCTCCGGGGCTCGCAGACAAGCCCGCCCAGCCATTTCGAGGGTACGCTCAGCACCCCGAGTATGACGATCGTAGGCAGCATGGCGAAAAGATTCGTGGCGAAGATATCGACTGCGCGGATACGCGACGGCGAGAAGAGCAGGGCCAGCACGTAGAGCAACAGCGAAAGGGGAATCCACAACAGCAGGTTCGAAGAGAGGATCGTGACGATCTTCGACAGGTCGTCACCGACAGGCCAGCTCACCGCCGTCAGCAGGCAGATGGAAAAAATAGTCCCGGCAAGGCCCCAACCGAGAGCTTTCCCGGTAGAGAGGTATTCAAACGGGTTAAGAATCCTGTTCATCGCCTTCGAATTGATTAAGTTGAGCAATTATGTCGTCCAAACGGTTGCGTACCGTGGGGTAACTGAGCCCTAATTTCTGCGCCATCTCCTTCAGGGAGCCGCTGCTTTTTACGAAATCGAGCACGAATTGCTGGTCGGGAGCCGAAAGCTGCATCATCACCGGGAGGTTGTAGTCGCCTTCGATATGCGTATCGCATCCGTTGCAATGCATCGCTTGTACGCTCAATCGTTTACCGCAGGAGGGACATATCTTGGGGAGGTTCTTCAGTGCCATATAAGTTCAAAAAGTTGTATTTATACCATGTCAGGCTTCACAAAATTAATATATTTTTTGAATATGTCACATAAATGTGCAAATTCCTGCAAAAAACCATGGCAATACCCCGCGTCACAGACCGGAGGTGGGATTTCAGAAGTTGGCTTTCACCCCGACCGTGAAATTTGCCCCGTATTCCGGATACCACGGGTATTGGTACAGGCGGCGGTTGATCAGGTTACGGCCCTCGGCGAAGAGCGTAATGCGTCCCGAAACCTTCCAGTCGAAATTGACCCGCAGGTCGGCGGCAAAGGGCACTTCGACACTGGCGAAACTCTCCGCCCCGGATGCTGCATCCATCTGGTAGTCGGACCATTTACGGGTGCTTTGCAGCCAGATGCCCGCGCCGAACGAAATCTTGCGGCCGTCGTAGTGGGCGGAAAAATTGCCATCGAAAGCCGGGGCACCGTTATGGAGTTTGGTCTCGTCGTCGTTATAGATATAGCCGTGCACGCCCAACTCCGTCCGGAAACTGCTCGCGGGACGCCACGTCACCTCGCCGTTGAACGACAAGACGGTCTGGCGGGCCATCGACGGCAGCATGGTCAGCCCGGCGGCAAGAATATCGCTCCCCTGCACGACATCGGCACTGTACCAGTAAAGGTGGTTGTCACGGATCGAGAACCCGGCATAGGCCCGGTAGTCGAACTTCCCGCGCCAGATACTGCCCCCGATACCGAAGCGGCCGTTGTAATCGACCGAACTCTTAGTCCCGAATACGGGATTCAGCAGATAGGGATTCAGCTTCGTAAGCGAACGGTAACTGTTCTCGCGGACGTTGCCGTCCATCTCGAAGAACGGGCACAGCCCGTCCGTCCCGAGGTTCAGGTTCAGCCGCACGAAAGGAATGATATAATTTTCCGCTTCGACGGACTTGACCTTGTCGTGGTAATAATCGGCACCGACCTCGAGGCGCACTACCCCGCCCTCGATGCCGTAGCGCAGCGCGGCATGTATCAATTGCTGGTTATATTCGTCGAGGGCCTTCTGTCCGGCGAGCCGCTCGTAACCGATCTCGGCGGCAAGGCGGTGGCGCCCGAAAGCGCGGGCGATCTTCGCGTGGGTTTCCAGCGTGGTCTGGCGGGCCTTGTCGTTATAGTCCGGCCACTCGGAATGGTCGAAAAACATGCCGCCCCGGATGGCGATTTCGAAATTCACGCGGCTCAGATCCTGGAAATCGTCGCCGAAGCGCACCGCGATGTTCGCATCGCCGTAATCGGCCATCGAACCGGGTACGGCATCGGCAGAGATGTCCGGCGCGAGGTACATACCGTAGCGGTGGTACATGCGGTTCTCGTAGGAGAGGTCGCCCTCGAGCACGTGGCGGCCGAAATATTTACCCGCAGCGGCGCCGATGCGGTTGAGCATCCGCGTCGAATTGTTCTTGACGCCGAAGTCGTTCCCGATCTTGGAATAGCGCCCCTCGTGGTTGACATAGCCCACCACATACCCTGTCCCGGGGTTCTGGCTCGAAGCATAGAAATCCAACACCGAATTGAACGGGTAGCCCATCCCGGCCTTGAGGTAGAAAGGCAGCGGGCGGTTGAATTCCCAGTAGGTTACCGTCGCGGGACGGATCGGCCGCGTGGCGAGGGTGGTCTGCAACGACAGCGGCGTGATCGTATAGTCGATCTCGGGACGCATCTTCACCGTATCGGTCATGTCGGGTACGACAGCGAGTTTCGACGCTCCCTCCACACTCGGCACATAGGCCTTGGTCACTTCGACCCGTTTCTCGACCTGCGCGCTCGCGCCCCAGGGCAATGCCGCCATCAGCGCGGCTACAAACAACATGTGTTTCATCGTCAGTTCAGTTTTGCGATCCGTTCCTTGGCTTCGTCCACGATCCCGTCGTCGGCAGGCGAATAGCCGTCCGCGACGCTCTGGTAGGTCGCCCGCGCCTGGAAGTTGTCTCCCTTGCGGACATAGACGTCGCCCAGCAGGATGAAGGCCTTGGCCAGCCAGTAGGCCTGGGGTTCCCGTTCGGAATAGGCGAATACCGCCTTCTCGGTCTTGTCCATATCGCCCTTTTCGAAGGTATCCTCCAGCACGTAATAGGCAGCGGCGGAACCCTCCTTCGAGCGGACGTCCGCGGCCAGTTCCCTGTAAAGCTTCACGGCATCGGCACGGCGATCCTGCTGCCGCAGCAACTCCGCCCATGCGAATTTCGATTCGCGCAGCGCCACGGCCCCGGCATCGGGATGCGCGGCGACATCGGCAGCCATCGCCTCGATTTTCGAAGCGTCGCCCCCGGCCAGCGTGGCGCGCACGTAGCCCGTCATGGCATCCTCGCGCCCGGCCACCGTCGTCGTGACGTCGTACAGCTTGCGGAATGCGGCGGCGGCCTCGTCGTAACGCTTGTCCTCATAGGTCAGCTCCGAAAGTTTCTCGAGCACCGTGACCGAATACTGGTTCGTACCCTGCCCGGCCAGTTCGGTGAGGGTTTCGATGGCATCGCCGCGCTCGCCCGTGCGGAGGTAACAGTCACTCAGGAAATAGAGGGCATCGTTCAGGTAATACCCCTTGGGGTAGCTCCTGACATAACTGCGCAGCGACTTGGCGGCAGCGTCGGTCTGCCCGGCCAGGTAAAGTTTCTGGGCGGCGGCAAACGACAGCGAGTCGCGCGACACGGCTGTCAGGTCGCTCTCCATGCCCACCCTGGCGGCATAATCGAAATAGTCGTCGACCTTGCCGTCCGAGACATAGATCTCGCGGATACCCTGCATGGCCCCTTTGGCTTCGGACGACTGCGGGGCCGTCTCGACCACCATGTCGTAATATTTCAGCGACTTTTCCTTGTCCCCCAGGTTGAGGTAGGCGAGCCCCAGGTCGGCAAGCGCCTGTGCACGGCGCGGCGACGAGGGATAGTCGGCAATGAACCGTTCCAATTGTCCGGCACCTTCGGCATAGCGTTCCTGCGCGATATAGGAACGGCCGAGCTCGTACGAGGCGGCATCGACATAGTCGCCCTGCCCTGCGGCAACGATCTGCCGCAGCGCCTGCAGCTTGGGCTCCGTGCGCCCGAGGATGCCGAGCGTCACGGCGCGTTTATACTGTGCGTAATAGCGTTCGGGGGTGTTCAGCGCAACGGCACGGTCGTAATCCCCTACGGCCGCTTCGAATTCGCGGTCGGAATAGCGGATGTCGCCCAGCCGGTTGTAGGCATCGGCGCGGTAGCGGTCGCGGGCCGGATAGGCTTCGAGGAACTTCTCGAACGAACTGCGCGCCCCGGCCATGTCCTTGCGCGAGAAATCGCAGTAGCCGAGGTTGTAGAGCGCCATGGCATATTCGTCCTCGCTGCGGGGGGCACGCTTCAGGTAGGCGTTGTATTTGGCCGCAGCGACCGTATAGTCGCCCTGTGCGAAGGCGATTTCGCCCTGCCAGAAGGAGTTGAGCGCACTGTATTTGGGGCTGACATTGATGGCCGCGGATTCGGCCAGGTAACGCTGCGCGGCACGCATGTCGCCGGCGCTGTACGCCTCCAGACCGCGGAAATAGGTGATCTTCTGCAATGCGGCTCGGATGTCGGCATCCTGCGTCGGGAAGGATTTGATGGCCCGGTAAGCCGCGTCGTAATCGTTCGAATTGTAGTAGGCCGCGATCAGCAGCGAACGGGCTTCGCCCACGCGCGGAGAATCGGGATACTGCGCGACATAGCGCGTCAGCACGTTGATCGCGCCGTTGAAGGCACCGCCGCCCAGCTCGTATTGCAGTTTGCCGTAGTTGAACAGCGCATCTTCGGCGATGGCCGGATCGAGCTTGTCGTCCGCAGCCATGGCGAACGACTGCATGGCGGCCTGCTTGTCACCCGCACGCAGGTAGCAGTCGGCCAGGTGGTACGAGGCATTCTGCGTCAGCGCATCCTCGGCACCGCAGGCCTTGCGCAGGAACTCCGCAGCCTCGGGATAGCGTGCCGTGCGGTAAAGCGAGAAGCCCATCAGATAGCTGCCGTCACGGTCGAGTTCGCCGCCGGCAGCCGTAAAAGCGTCCAGATGCCCGATGGTCTTGTTATAGTCGCCCAGGTGAAACCACGATTCGGCGATGACGCGCTCCAGTTCCTGCCGGCGTTCGGGCACGGCGCGGCGCACCAGTTCGTCGCCGTTCTCGACGACATAACGGTAGTTTCCGTCGCGGAATTCGATCTGCAGGAGGTAATACGGCACCACGGCACGGTAGGCATCGCTGCGCTGCAAGGCCGTGAAGCCCTGTTTCGCACGCCCGTAGCGCCCTTCGGCATAGTCGATATAGGATTTGTAATAGAGTGCATGGTCGGCATATTCGCTCTGGGGGCCGATGCGGTCGAAATAACCGAAAGCCTTGTCGTAATTGCCGTCGGTGAATTCGACATAGCCCATGCGGATGTCGTACTGCTCCTTGCGTGAGCGGCTCAGCGCCTTGTAATCGGTCTTTGCGAAGGCCTCGCGGGCACGCCTCATATCGCCCTCGGCGCAATAGAGCGACCCCAGCGAAAACCGCACGTCGTTGGCGTAGACCGAACCGGGATAACGCGCCTCGAAATCGCGGAGCGCCCCTTTGGCATCGCGGCTGCCCAGCTCGACGGCACAGGCCGCCAGGTAGAAATCGACCGTCTGCGCCGCGACACGGTCGGAAGGCGCGAGCACGTCCCGGGCCCGGAGGAACTCATGCCGGGCATCGCTCCAGCGGCCGTAGTCGAACAACGACCGTCCCCGCTCGATAAAGGTCTCACTTTCGGGCTCCCCGGCCTGCACCCGCAGGGTGCATACCGCGCACAGCGCGAGGGTCAGCAACAAGCTCAGTTTTTTCCGCATACGCACATAAATTCTTACAAAGGGCAAATATACGAAAATTTGCCTTTCCCGCATACCCCCGCACCAAATATACCGGTATAAAACCGGAACCGACACCCCGGCGGCGACCGGGACGGTTTGCATCTGTTGAAAATTATCCATACCTTAGCCAGACCGTTACGCCCTTAACCCAGTCAACATGAAATTGCGTCTCTTCCATCGTAACAAGCCCGCCCTCGCGCCGGGGATACAGGCCCCGGCCGTGCGCGACACGCTCAGCCGGGTTTCCGTTGCCTGCATCGAGCTGACGCCCGAAGGGGAATTAACGGATATCAACATGCAGGCATTCAAAGCACTCCGCCTCGGGGGGGGGATTTTCCGCATCCGCTGAGGATTTCCGACCTGTTCTCTGTCTGTCATGATAAAAAAGACCTTCTGCCCGCTATTTTCAAAGGGCTGGAACAGCACAAAACCTACGGCGATCTGCCGCCGTGGAGCTATATACAGCTATCCGGCAGGGACAATCTGAAATTCTATATCGAAGGCCGCTTCGTCGGCCACTACGACCGGCATAGAAAACTGCGCCGGATAGTATTCCTGTTCCGGGACATCGAAGAGGAAGTCTGCCGCAGGTTCATTCTCGACATGGCGATGGCGCAAACGAAAATTTTCCCGTGGTTCTTCGACCTGGACAACGGCAGAATGGTCATCGACGCCCGCTGGTTCGACCACGTCGGCATCCCGCGCGGCGACTGTTCGATGAGTCCCGGGGCCTTTTTCGACATGCTCCATCCCGACGACCGGGAAACCCTTTCCGCAGCATTCGCAAAGCAGCTATCCGGGATACTCACCCCCGAGGCATACGCCTACCGCGTCCGCCGCTGCGACGGGACATGGGAATGGTTCGAGGGACAATCCGTATACCTGGGGCAGGCACACGACGGCTCGCCCTATCGCGTGGTGGGTATCTGCCAGAGCATCCAGCCCCACAAGGAGATCGAAGGACGTCTGCGCGAAGCCCGCGACAAGGCCCGCGAAAACGACCGGCTCAAATCGGCGTTCCTGGCCAACATGAGCCATGAAATCCGGACGCCGCTCAACGCCATCATCGGCTTCGCCAACCTCTTGACGTGCGACGACGTCCCCTTCAGTGAAACGGAAAGGCAGGAGTACAGTCGCCTGATCACGGCCAACGGCGACCAGTTGCTGCGTCTGATATCGGACATCCTCGACCTTTCGAAGATCGAGTCGAACACCATGGAGTTCTGTTTCGGGGAGCATTCGCTGCACACGCTGCTGTCGGACATCTACCAGTCCCAACTGCTCACCATGCCCCCGCAGGTCGAACTGAGGCTCGAACTCCCGCAGGCCGACACGACAATCCGCACCGATGCCTCGCGGCTGAAACAGGTCGTCAACAACCTGATAAACAACGCCGCGAAATTTACCGACAAGGGCAACATTACGTTCGGGTACCGCACGGCCGACGGTGCGGGAGAGGTCGAACTGTTCGTCAGGGATACGGGGAAAGGCATTTCGCAAGAGCACCTGAGCCGAATCTTCGAGCGATTCTACAAGGCCGATTCCTATGTAAAAGGCGTCGGGCTGGGGCTTTCCATCTGCCGTACGATCACCGAACTACTCGGCGGCGAGATATCGGTCGTCTCCGCGCCGGGCGAGGGCACCTGCTTTAAGATCGTGCACCCCGTCCGCCGTACGGAAACGGCGGCGGAAACCGCGGGGGCATACCGGTAAGGTACGATTCTTGCCCCGCTTGCAGCGTTCAACATAAATTCTGTGACTTATGATCGAAAAAGTAACGCTGCAACTCTCCGGGGATGCGGACTTCACGTCCGAAGGCGGGCCCCGCTGCGAAGAGATGAACCCCAAGACACTGCTGCTCTATGCCGCGGCGAAATGCGTCGGCAAGACAGCCCTGATGATTATGGACAAGGAACGTTTCCGCCCCAAACGCTTCGAGATCGGCATTTCGGGCGAGCTCTCGGACGAAACGCCCCAATCCGAAAGCACCTTCAAATCGTTCCACGTAGTCTACAACATCGAATGCGACACCGAGGACGACCAGGCCAAAGTGAGCCGTGCGGTGACGCTGGCGCACGAAAAGTACTGCGGCATGATGCAGATGCTGCGCAAGGTCGCACCCGTATCGCACGAAATCGCGGTGGTCAGCACCGAGCCTGCGAAAGCCTGAAACGACAGGCAAGGGATACGAAAAACGGGGATTTTCAGGAAAAATCCCCGTTTTTTGTGCCCCGCCGGCAGGAAACCGGCGGCGGCGTCCCGAAGAGGCGGTCTCGGCCATGCGGTTTCCGCAGCCGGAACAGGCATCCCCGCCGCGACGGCCTGCCGGGCAAGGCCTGCCTGCCGCCGCTCACTGCGCCGTGATGCGCAGGTAGTCCGATACCGCCACGGCATAGTTGTAATGAGCCTTGATTGCATTGGTGTAGAGCTGTATCCAGCTCAGCTGCGCCTGCAACACATCGAGGATCGTAGAGAGCCCCTCGCCGTAGGAATAGGTGCTGATGTCGAGGTTTTCGCCGGCGATGCGCAGGCTCTGCTCCGTGGCATCGACCTGTGCCCTGCTGTTGACCAGCGCCGTCCAGCCGTTCATCTCGTCGCGCACGATATTGTCGTGCAGCAGCGCGGTGTTCCACTCGCTCTGCCGCTGGACGGCGCGTGCCGCACCCGTGGCGCGGCGGCGTTCGCCCCAATGGAAAATCGGGAGCGTGAGTTTCACGAACGCCGAGCCGTCGACCGTCGTGGCGCCCGTCCGGTTGGGGAAATACGGCTGCCACGAGCCGCCGATGCCGACGCTCACCTGCGGATTGAACGGCGCGCGCGCCGCCCGGATACCCGCGTCGGCCTGTTCGCTGCGCAACCGGGCAGCCATATAGTCCGGACGGCGCCCCAGCACCTCGTCGGGCAGCAGGCGCGCAGGCTGCGGCAGCGAATCGCGGATGCCCTGGGCAAGTTCCACCGCAAGGTCGGGATCCGTGCCGCGCAGGATGTTGAAATTGTGCAGCGCGACGGTATAGTTCCGCTCGGCACTCACCAGCCCGTACTGCGCTTCGCTCAGACGGGCGTCGATCATCAGCACGTCGCCCTTGGCAATGTAGCCCTCGGCGAAACGGCGGTCGACGACCTCCTTGAGCGAGCGGATTATGTTGACATACTGGCGCATGGATGCGGCATACAACTCCATGGCGGAGAGGTTCCAGTAGGTATACTCGGCCGCATAACGCACATCGAGCTGCGTGAATTCCTCGTCGCAGAGGGCGATGTCGTAGCCCAGCTCGGCCTGTTTGTAGGCCGCACGTACGGCCCCGCCGCCGTAGACGGTCTGCACGAGTTGCGGAAGGACGCTGAAATTCCACCGCTCCAACCCGTCGTAGTGGTGTACCGTGGCGGTGAAACTTCCGTCGGGCGGGAGCCGT
>NZ_FR893468.1:33287-33895 GCF_000435435.1 Alistipes sp. CAG:29
GACCTTCCGTTCCCAGCTGTAGTCGGTCACGGCCTGCCGGTAGTCGCCGAGCGAGGTCTGGGCGGCGGCGGGCACGAAGGCCAGCAGTGCGGAGAGGATCAGATAATTCTTCATGACTTGCGGATATTGTAGAAAATAGCATAGACGACCGGCAGCACGCAGACCGTCAGCAGCGTGGCGACGAGCAGGCCGCCCATGATCGTGGCGGCCATGGCGCCGAACATCGAGTCGAACAACAGGGGCAGCATACCGAGGATCGTGGTACCCGAAGCCATCGCCACGGGGACGATTCGGCTGCGCGTAGCCGCCGTGAGGGCTTCGTAGGCGCCCTTGCCTTCGGAGCGCAGCACGCCGATCTGCTCGACCAGCACCACGGCGTTCTTGATGTTCATGCCCACCAACCCCAGCAGTCCCAGCAGGGAGAAGAAGTTGAAAACCTTGCCCGTGACGGCCAGTCCGAGCACCACGCCGATGAAGATCAGCGGGATCATCAGCAGGATAACGGCCGGCTCGCGGTAGTTGCGGAAAAGCAGGAGCAGCACGATGAAGATGAGCACCATCGTCAGGGGCATATACCTGGCCAGGGCCGAGTTGGATTCCTGCTGACT
>NZ_FR893468.1:33911-58689 GCF_000435435.1 Alistipes sp. CAG:29
CTGCTGACTCTCCTGCTCGCCGAAAACCTTCATCGAATACCCTTCGGGGAGCACCACGCCGCGCAGAACCGAATCCCGCAGCGTAGCGTAGAGCTGCATGGTGTTGACCCCGCGGCCGGGGTCGCACTGCGCCTTCATGACCCGCTGACGGTTGTAGCGTTTCACCACTCCGACGCGGTATTCGAAGCGGAAGCCGTCGGTCGCCTGCTCGATGGAGTAGACCTTGCCGGCGGGGGTGAAGATCGGCAGTGCCTGCAAATTGGTGAGGTTGTAGGTGTCGATATTCTCGTCCTTCAGAAGGATCGGCATGAACTGGTCGCCCTCGCGGTATTCGCCGAGGCGGTAACCCTGCGTGGCGATGGTGATGCCCTGCGCCATCTGGCTGCGGGTGACGCCGATACGCTGCCCCTTCATCTGCGAGTAGAGCGGCAGCCATGTCGGGACGCGGTTGCCCCAGCTGTTGCGGATGTTGACCGTGCCTGCCGTCCGCCACATGATCTCTTCGGCGGCCTGCGTCAGGCGGCGGAGCGTGTCGATATCGTCGCCGATAAACCCGAATTCGATCGCCGCATCGGGCACGGGCGAGAGTTTGAAAAGCGACGAGCGCAGCCACACGTCGGGGCACATCGCCCGGACATAGGCGTTGAAACGCGCCTCGACAGCTTCGGTCTGCCCTTTGTCGTGCAGTTCGACGAGGATGTTCCCGAAATTGGGGCGCAGCGAAACGCTGCTGCTGGCCAGGTAGTAGCGCGGCGGCGTGGAACCCATCGTCACCGAGACGGTCTTCACCTCGGGCTGCGCATGAAGCCACTCCTCCATCGTGCGCAGGTTGCGTTCCGTGTCCCGGATATTGTACCCCTCGGGCAGCAGCACGTCGGCACGGAAATAGGGCTTGTCGAGCGACGGGAAGAAATTCTGGGGCATAAGACCCATTACCGCCAATGCCGCTGCAAAAAGCGCCACGACGCCTGCCACGACGCCCCACCGCCATCGCAGCAGGGCAGCCAGCAGGCGGTCGAAAGCGCGGTAAAATTTCGTATCGTAGGGATCGTGCGCGGCAGGGTTCACGCGGAGCATGAAGTCGCCGAAAAGCGGCGTCTGCGTCAGGGCCAGCACCCAGCTCAGCAACAGCGACAAGGCCAGCACGACGAACAGCGGCTTGACGATCTCGGCCACGGACGACGGCGCCAGGTAGAGCGGCAGGAACGAGAAAATGGCGATCAGCGTCGCGCCGAGCAGGCTCCAGCGCGGGGCATTCGCCCCGTCGACGACCGCACGGCGCCGCGCGACACCCCGCAGCATGGCCTGCTGCGCGTTATCGGTCACCACGATGGCATTGTCCACGAGCATACCCATGGCGATGATGAACCCGGCGAGCGACGTACGGTTGAGCCCCTCGCCCAGGAACTGCATCAGCAGCAGCGTACCCCCGATGGAGAACAGCAGCGAGCTGCCGATCAGCACCCCGGCGCGGAAACCCATGACGAGCATGATGATCAGGATGACGATCGCGACCGACTCGGCGAGGTTCAGCACGAAGGTCGCATTGGCCTGCTGCGCGATGCGGTTCTCGGGATAAAGCACCGTAAGATCCATGCCGACGGGCATCTGGCGCATGAGGCCGTCAAGCACGCGGATGATCTTCTCCCCGGTTTTCACCACGTCGACCTGCGCCTCGGTCGAAATGCCGATGCCCACGGCACGGCGGCCGTCGACTCGCATGAGCGTCTGCGGCGGGTCGGCATAGCCCCGTTCGACGCGGGCGATGTCGCCCAGGCGGTATTGTTTGCCCGAGGCAGCGGTCAGCATCTGGTTTGAGATATCGTCGAGGCCCTTGTAGGTTCCGGCCTCGAGAATCTGTATCTGGAGCGCCCCGGCCTGTTTTTCACCGCTATTGACGATGGTGTTCTGCTGGCCGATGGTCGCCACGATCGTCTCGGGGCGGATAGCGAAGTTGGCAAGCGCTGCAAGGTTGACATAGACGTTCACGACGGGCGTCTGCTCGCCGAAAAGGCTCACCTTCTGCACGCCGTCGACCGTCACGAGCGCCGTCTTGATCCGCTGTGCCCAGTCGCGCAGCTCCGCCCAGGTGAAACCCCCGTCGACCGACAGGCCGTAATAGATACCGTAGACGTCGCCGAAATCGTCGGCCACGGTCACGGGCGAAGCCCCGGCAGGCAGCCGGGGCTGGATGTTGAGCACCTTGCGCCGCAGTTCATCCCACAACTGGGGTATCTCGGAAGCACGGGTCGCAGGGTCGAGTTCGACCAGAACCTTCGACAGTCCGTAATAGGATTCGGACGTGATTTTATGCACGAGGCGCATCGACTGCACCTCGCGCTCGATGGGTTCGGTCACGAGCTGTTCGACTTCGAGCGGCGTGGCGCCCGGGTAGGAGCAGACCAGCGACGCACTCTTGATGACGAATACCGAGTCCTCCTTCTTGCCCAGCGTAACGAAGCCCAGGGCTCCGCCCGCCAGCAGGACGAAAAGGAAAAACCAAACGACTTTTCTGTTCTTCAATGAATATTCGGGCAGGCTCATCGTCGTGTCAGTTTAAGATTCTCACCCGTTCGCCCTGCCGAAGCTGGTAAACCCCGGCCGTGACAACCCGCTCACCGGGTTCCACCCCGCTGTCGACCACGACCCGGTCACGGCCGTACAATTCGCCCAGGGTCACGGCCCGGCGCTCGACACGGTCGCCGCCGGTCACCACCCAGACGTAAGTGCCGCCTTCGGCCGGGGCATAAACGGCCGAGACAGGCAGGGATACCGCATCCGTAACGGGATCGGCGCTCTGCATCGTGACCATGCACGACATGCCGGGCGAAATCGAATAGCGCCCGGTATCGACATCCGTAAGGCGCAGCGACACGGGGAACCCCGAAGCATCGGACGATGTCTTGGCATAGTCCTTCAGCACGGCGGGGAACCTGACGCCCCGGTAGTTGTCGAACTCGACTTCGAAGCGGGTCGAAGGCAACGACAGGAGCGACAGGCCGCTTTCGGGCATGGTGAACTGCACCTTGGTCGTCACCGGGTTCACGACGCGGACGATGGACTGCCCGGCCTGCACGCGTTCGTAATTGTCGACGAACTTGCGTTCCACGACGCTGGCGAAAGGCGCACGGAGCTTGGTCTCCTTGAGCAGGCCGAGGGAGTTCTCATAGGCGGACTTGACTTGTGCGTAACGGGTCTGGGCGCTTTCGAACTCCTGGCGGGATACGGCTTCGTGCTCCAACAACCGCTGCATACGCTGCATCTGCGAACGGGCCTCCTCGAAAGCCGACCGGTCGGCCGAAACCTGTAATTCGATATCCCGGGGATCGAGTTCGGCCAGCAGCGCCCCCTTTTTGACGCTTTCGCCCTGCGCGACGGGGACATCGAGCACCTGCCCCGGAAGCTTGAAGGCGAGGTTCACGGCGTCATCGGGCGTCGCCAGCCCTGCGAAGTCCTTGTCGATGACCGCCGCACCGGCTGCCGTGGTGACTTTGACGGGACGCACGGTCTCGGGCACAGGCTGGCGCCGGGCGCAAGCGCCCAGGAGAAAGACTACGATTAAAACATGGAAAGTTCGCATAATAAGAAAGTTGACTCCGTTCCCGGGGTCAACTTTCATACCACATGCCGCAAAATGTCCCTACGGACGAATATCGCGACAATTCTTTTTAGCACGGATCACGCCGTCCTCCAGCACCACCATGCCGTTGTTGGCGCGCAGCATGGTCTTCATGGTCGAAGCGTCTATGTTATAGCACCGTACATCCCCCGAACCGAAATCGTGGTAAGTGACCCCGTACAACGGCTGCGGGGTAAGGCAGACGACGCGGGCACCCTCCTCCGCGGCCCGCCGCACGACCTTGGCGAACCGCTTGGCGCAACCGCGCGGCAGGCGGTCGAACGACGTAACGCAGAGCAGGTACACGCGCCCAGGAGCAGTCACGATCTCCTCGGTCGCATCCCCTTCGGCATCGCGCAGGGAGAATTCGCTCATGAGCGGGCGGATGGCGGGCATCTCGTCCGTAGTCCGGGTATCGACCCACTCCCATTTTTCGGCATCCTGCCAGGCCGTGTCGTCGAGCGAAAACTCGCGCAGCTTGCCCGTCTTGATGTTGCGGTAGACAAGTACGGTCTCCGTTTCGCCGGGCTCGACGACCGGGGCGTGCATCCCCTCCCAGATATTGACCCCGACCTTATAGGGCAGGAAGTCGATCAGCGGCAGGTGGCGGTAGCAATAGTATCCCAGATACATCGTGAGGAAGAAAAAGGTGACGGTAAGCACGATTTCCAGGGGGTTGAAGGCGAAGATCTTGTCGGGGCGGTAACGCCACCAGACCACCAGAGCCATCGGCAGCAGCGCCAGGTTCTTGTAGAAAGTCTCCCACGGCGTCAGCTTCAGCGCCTCGCCGAAACAACCGCAGTCCTCGACGGGGATCACCGTAGCGCTGAGCAGGGTGAGGGCGGTGAAAAAGAGCATGGAAAGCACGGCGAAGATCGAGATCAGGCGGATACGTACCTTGAAGAGGAGCATACAGCCCATCATCATCTCGGCACCGCACAACCAGATCGAAAAGGCCATGCTCGCCCCCTGGAGGGATTCCATCCCGTAGATGGAAAGATACTCGTTGACCTTCATGGCGGTGCCCCACGGATCGATGACCTTCGAGAAACCCGACACGATGAACGTGCAGGCAAGGATCAGCCGGCAGACGTTGGCCAGCAGTTTAAAGGCCCTGGACTTCCGCATCGGCTTCGAGTATTGGTGCCAGCTGGGCACATATTTTAGCAAAAATACCCTCCGGGGAATCCATCGCCCCCGAGGGGTCGCAGCAATCGACGACCCGCAGCGCGGGGTCTTTGGCCGCGGCTTCGAGGTAGACGCTGCGCACGGCCCGCTGCAGGGCGAGCGACGCCTCGTGGATGTCCTGTCCGCCCTGCAGGTACTCGCGGTCGTCGCCCTCGCGCAGCTCGGAGAGTTTGCGCTCGGTAAAGGTGAACGGCACGTCGAGGAACAGAGACACGTCGGGACGCGGCAGGCCGTTATGGCAGAATTCGAGGTATATGATCCATTCGGCCAACCGGTTGCGTTCTTCACCGGCGGGCAGCTTGGCGCACTGGAAACCCACGTTCGAATAGACATAGCGGTCGAGGATGACCGCCTTGCCCTGCGCGAGCCACTCCCTGATCCGGGGGGCGGCATCGGCACGGTCTCCCGCGAAGAGCAGCGCCACGAGGTAGGGGTCGACCTCACCCACGCCGCCGAACTCGCCGCGCAGGAAACGGGCTATCAGCTCGCCGTAGACGGGCGAATCGAAACGCGGGAAGTGCACATACTCGCTCTCGACGCCCCTGTCGGCAAAAAAACGGCGCAACATGCGGATTTGGGTCGATTTACCGGCCCCGTCCAATCCTTCGAGTACTATGAACATAGGTTAATTCCTGATTATTTAAGTTTTTATCCTTCAATAAGTCGCCCGGCCCGCTATCCGCGCAGCATCCGCACCGCGCGTTCCACGCCGTCGGCCAGCGCATCGGCCTCGGCCAGCGTATTGTAGAGCGCGAACGAAGCGCGGCACATCCCCGTCGTGGAGAAATGCGTCATGGTGGGTTCGGCACAGTGCTGCCCGGTACGGACGGCGATACCCAGCTTGTCGAGGATCATGCCCATGTCGTAGGGATGCACACCTTCGACGTTGAACGACACGATGGCACACTTGCCGGGCGTCGTACCGTAAATCCGCAGCCCGTCGACGGCCGAAAGCCGTTCGGTCGCACGGTGCAGCAGTGCCGCCTCGTGCGCTTCGACCTCGGCCGGGTCGAAACGCCCGACGAATTTCACGGCTTCGCCCAGGGCGATGGCCCCGGTGAAATTGGCCGTACCGGCTTCGAACTTGAGCGGCACGGGCGCATAGGTGGTCTTGGCGAAGGTCACGGTATCGACCATATCGCCCCCGCCGAGGAACGGCGGCATGGCTTCGAGCAGCGCACGTTTGCCATACAGCACGCCGATGCCCGTCGGGCCGAAGAGCTTATGCCCCGAGAAGGCATAGAAGTCGCAATCCAAAGCCTGCACGTCGATACCGCCGTGCACGACACCCTGGCATCCGTCCACCACGGCGATCGCCCCCACGGCATGTGCCGCGTCGATGACGGGCCGCAGGTCGGGACGCGTTCCGAGCGTATTCGAAGCCTGCGTAACGGCGACGATGCGGGTCTTGTCATCCAGCAGCGACGGCAGCAGTTCGGTGCACAGGCGCCCCTCGTCGTCGAAGGGCAGGACGCGGATTTCCGCCCCCTTGCGTTCGGCGAGCATCTGCCAGGGCACGATATTGGAGTGGTGCTCCATCTCGCTGACAAGGATATTGTCGCCCGCACGGACGAACTTTTCACCCCAGGCATAGGCCACCGTATTGAGCGAAGCCGTAGCGCCGGCCGTAAAGACGACCTCTTCCTTTTCGGCCGCGCCGATAAAGGCGCCAATACGCTCGCGTGCCGCCTCGTAAAGCGTCGTGGCCTCCTCCGAAAGGTAGTGCACCCCGCGATGTATATTGGCGTTGAGTCCGCGCTGCAGGTAATCGACCATCTCGATCACGGCCAGCGGTTTCTGCGCCGTGGCGCCGCTGTCGAGGTAAACCAGCGGCTTGCCGTAGACCTCGCGCCCCAGGATCGGGAACTCCCCGCGTATTTTTTCAACGTCGAACATCGTTATGATTTTTCCAGTTTGGCAACCACCGCCTCCATCGCCGCCTCGCACAACGGTTCGATGCCGCAGCGGCGTACGACATCGCCCACGAAGCCCTCGATCTGCAACCCCCGCGCCTGGGCTTCGCTCAGGCCGCGCTGCCGCATATAGAGGATCGCCTCCGAATCCATCTGCCCCACCGTCGCGCCGTGCGAGCATTTCACGTCATCGGCATAGATCTCCAGCTGGGGCTGGGTCGTGATACGCGCCGTCTCGCTGAGCAGAATGTTGCGGTTCTGCTGCTGCGCATCGGTACGCTGGGCGTCGGGCGCCACATAGACCAGTCCGCAAAACTCCCCTACGGCCGTACCGCCCGCGACACCTTTTATATAAGAGTTGCTGCGGCAGTCAGGCACGTTGTGGTTCGTCCGCAGCCTGACGACGCAATGCTCCTGCCCGGCGGCGAGGAACGCCCCGCCCAACAGGCTTTCGGCACCCGGCCCGTCGAGATCGACCGTATAGGAGGCATTGGCGCTCGAAAGCTGCACCGCCGTGATATGGCAAAGGCTGCGGGCCGCCTGCTTCACGGTCACCTCCGCAAAGGCTTCGGAAACGAACAACTCGGTCAATACGAGGCGTGCGTCCTCCTCCAGCACGATCTCCAGGGCCGATACCTCGGGCGAAGTATGGAGCACGGCCAGCCGCAGCGAAGCCCCCGCCGCGACCTCGACACGCATACGCCGGGGATCGACCGCAGCGAAAGGCTCGCTTTCCGTCCCGGCAACCCGGAACACTTCGCCCTCCGCCGTACGGAACCCGCGGATTATATCGTAAAGCGCCGTCATTCCCTGTAATCGTTAATCAACCAGTCGTAACCCTCCTTTTCGAGTTTGAGGGCCAGCGTCTTGTCGCCCGTATGGATAATGCGCCCCTTGTAGAGCACATGCACCACATCGGGCACGATGTAATCCAGCAGGCGTTGGTAGTGCGTGATGACCACCGTGGCATTCTGGGGCGTATGGAGTTTCGTAACACCCGTGGCGACGATGCGAAGGGCGTCGATGTCGAGTCCCGAGTCGGTCTCGTCGAGGATCGCCAGTTTCGGGTCGAGCATCGCCATCTGGAAAATCTCGTTCTTCTTCTTCTCACCGCCCGAGAAGCCTTCGTTCACGGCACGCGACGTGAGCTTCGCATCGAGCTCCACGACAGCGCTCTTCTCGCGCATCAGGCGCAGGAACTCGGCGGCCGTCAGCGGCTCCTCGCCGCGGAACTTGCGCTGTTCGTTCACGGCCAGCTTCATGAAATTGGCCATCGTGACGCCCGGGATCTCGACCGGGTACTGGAAGCCGAGGAACAGGCCCAGGCGCGCCCGGTCTTCGATCGGCATGTTCAGCAGATCCTGCCCCAGGAACGTCGCCGAACCTTCGGTGACGGTGAACTTTTCATTGCCCGCGAGCACCGCCGCGAGCGTCGACTTGCCCGAACCGTTGGGGCCCATGATGGCATGCACCTCGCCGGCTCCGACCTCGAGGTCGATGCCCCGCAGGATCTCCTTGCCGTCGACGGACGCATGCAGATTTTTTACGCTTAACATATCTTTCCTTTTTTATATCCGGTTATCCGACCGAACCCTCGAGGCTTATCGAAAGCAGTTTCTGCGCCTCGACGGCAAATTCCATCGGCAGTTTGGCCAGCACCTCGCGGGCGTAGCCGTTGACGATCAGTCCCACGGCATCCTCGGTCGAAAGCCCGCGCTGATTGCAGTAGAAAAGCTGGTCGTCGGAAATTTTCGACGTGGTGGCTTCGTGTTCGACCACGGCCGTGCGGTTGCGGCTGTCGATCACCGGGAAGGTGTGCGCGCCGCACTTGTCGCCGATCAGCAGCGAGTCGCACTGCGAATAGTTGCGGGCGTTCTCCGCCCCCTTGGCCATGCGCACCAGCCCGCGGTAGGAGTTCTCGCTCCGCCCCGCCGAGATACCTTTCGAGACAATGCGGCTGCGAGTGTTGCGGCCAATGTGGATCATCTTCGTACCCGTATCGGCCTGCTGGAAGTTGTTGGTCATGGCCACCGAGTAAAACTCGCCGACCGAATTGTCGCCCGCGAGGATGCAGCTCGGGTATTTCCAGGTGATGGCCGAGCCGGTCTCCACCTGCGTCCACGACAGGCGGGCGTTTTCGCGGCAGATGCCGCGCTTGGTCACGAAATTATAGATGCCGCCCCGCCCCTGCTTGTCGCCGGGATACCAGTTCTGCACCGTGGAGTATTTGACCTCGGCGTCCTTCTCGACAATGATCTCGACCACGGCGGCATGCAGCTGGTTCTCGTCGCGGCGCGGGGCCGTACAGCCTTCGAGGTAGCTCACGTAAGCCCCTTCGTCGGCCACGATCAGCGTACGTTCGAACTGTCCCGTCCCAGCCGCATTGATACGGAAATAGGTCGACAGTTCCATCGGACAGCGGACACCCCTGGGGATGTAGCAGAACGAACCGTCGGAGAAGACCGCAGCATTGAGTGCCGCATAGAAATTGTCGGTATAGGGGACGACGCTGCCCAGGTATTTCTTCACCAGGTCGGGGAAATCGCGCAGCGCCTCGGAGATCGAACAGAAGACGATGCCCTTTTCGGCCAGCACCTCCTTGAAAGTCGTCTTGACCGACACCGAGTCCATCACGGCGTCGACCGCCACGCCCGCCAGCGCCATCTGCTCTTCGAGGGGGATGCCCAGTTTGTCGAACGTGCGTTTGAGCTCGGGGTCGACCTCATCCATCGAATTGAGTTTTTTCTGCGGCTTGGGGGCGGCGTAATAGATGATGTCCTGAAAATCTATTTCGGGAATCGTCAGGTGCGCCCACGTCGGGGGTTCCAACGTCAACCAGTGGCGGTAAGCCGCCACGCGCCGCTCGGTCATCCACGCGGGCTCGCCTTTCTTGGCGGAGATCAGACGTACCACCTCCTCGTTCAGACCCTTACCGATGGTTTCGGTCTCGATGTCCGTGGTGAAGCCGTACTTGTATTCCTGCTCTCCTATATTCTCCAGTATGTCTTTATCTTTCTCTGCCATTATGAGCGAAATATCACACAAAGGTACAAAATCTAAATGCAATTTCATAATACGGCAAAGCAAATCCGACACCAGAGCAGGCAAAACGGCAAAAAAGAGATGTGAATTTTCGACGCCCGTGCAACGGATGCCGCCGCCGACAGGCCGTATCGGCGGGACGCAGCCTTCGGCCACGGGGGCTCCATGCCGCGGGGCCTCCCCCGGCAGAATGCAGGGCGAAAACTTTTCTCCGGTTTTTATTTGGTAATTCCCCTTTTTTGATTTACTTTTGTCCCGCTTAACGATAGCAATATTTAGTTTTAGCTGCCCGGAGAGTTGGGTGAGTGGCTGAAACCACCAGTTTGCTAAACTGACGTACGGGATTACTGTACCGGGGGTTCGAATCCCCCACTCTCCGCAAAAACGAGCGAAACCCCTGCAAATATCAATTTGCAGGGGTTTCCATTTCCGGGGTGCCGTCCAACGGAAAAAAAGGAAAAAACCTCGGACAAACCCCGATATGCCGGGCTTGGATGCCTTCAGCAACGCCCTTCCCCATCGCGGTACGACCTTTGCAGCACACTTTCCAAAAAAGAACCGATGAAAAACACCGACCAACACCATCCGTCCTGCCGGCAAGAGGCAGCGCAGGCCGACGTAAGACAATCGCAAGGCATGCAGGAAATCCCCGTCACCCAGATCACCCCGGACGACATACTCGCCGACGGCGGCCCCATCACCCCTGCCACCGAAGACGGAACGCCTACGCAGCGGCAAATAGAGCAGGACGTGGTGAGCGTCAATCCCTCGGCTGACAGCATGGAAAGCCGGGGTTGAATTTCCCGTCCGGGTTTTCCCCGTCGTTCTTACAGGTTTCCGGCGGTGCTTTCCGGACGGAAACCGGATTGAAACATCTATCCCCGAGGCCGAAAAATTTGAGAAAACGGGCGTAATTTGTTATATTTGTGATGACAACCCATATATTCGGAACATTCAGTCGCAAATATACAACATTCAGTCCGCAAATGCGGCATCGGGGATATGACAATCGAAAAACTGGACGGAACTTCGCCTCGCCTCTACACACTCGTCGCGCCTCTGGTCATGCGGCGCAGCGTATTGCGCCAGAACAACAACTATCCGTTCTGGACTTCGCGTTCGCATACGTGGTTCGTCGCCTGGGAAGGTGAAAATGTTTACGGATTCGTGCCGGTGGAGATTACCGACGGCGGGATCGCAAGGATCAACAACTACTATGTCTCGGGCGACAACCCGCAACTGCTCGCGCGGTTCCTGCGGGAGGTCGTCCAGTATTACGGCCGCGACTATACGATACGTTCCGTCACGCTGATCCGCCATGCGGAGATATTCCGCACCGAGGGATTCGCCGCAATCCGGGAATGGAAGCAATACGTCGCGATGCAGTACGACAATAAACGGCCGCAGCCATGAATGTCTACGAGCGGACACAGCAACGGCTGAAAACCGTCTTCGAGCTCTTCGACGACATCTATGTCTCCTTCTCCGGCGGCAAGGACAGCGGCGTGCTGCTCAACCTGTGCATCGACTACATACGGCGGCACCATCTCAAACGCCGCATCGGAGTATTCCACATGGACTACGAGATACAGTACCGCGACACGGTCGACTATGTCGACCGGACGCTGGCCGCAAACCCCGACATACTCGACGTCTACCGGGTCTGCGTGCCGTTCAAGGTACAAACCTGCACATCGATGTTCCGGCATTACTGGCGCCCGTGGGAAGAGTCCAAGCGGGAGCTGTGGGTGCGTGAGATGCCTGCGGGCTGCCTCACGCACCGCGACTTCCCGTTCTTCAGGGACGACATGTGGGACTACGAATTCCAGAATTGCTTTGCCGAGTGGCTCCACGCCCGCAACCGGGCGGCACGCACGTGCTGCCTGATCGGCATCCGCACGCAGGAAAGTTTCAACCGCTGGCGCACCATATACAGCGACCGCAACCACCACCGGTTCGCCGGCAAACGGTGGATACGCCAATGGGTCGGCGGCGGAATCTGCAACGCCTACCCGCTCTACGACTGGCTCACGACCGACATCTGGACGGCGAACGGCCGGTTCGGCTGGCCCTACAACCACCTTTACGACCTCTTCTACATGGCCGGCGTGCCGCTGGAGAGCCAACGCGTAGCCAGCCCTTTCATCTCGCAGGCGATTTCGAGCCTGCATCTCTACAAGGCCATCGACCCGGACACGTGGGGCCGCATGATCGGCCGGGTCAACGGCGCCAACTTCGCGGCGCTGTACGGCCGGACGGCTGCCACCGGCTGGCAATCGGTCAAGCTGCCGAAAGGGATGACCTGGGAAGGTTACATGCATTTCCTGCTCTCGACGCTTCCGGAGCGGACACGGAATAACTACCTCGAAAAGCTCTCCGTAAGCATCCGTTTCTGGCGCGAAAAAGGCGGGTGCCTCCCCGACGAAACCATCGCAAAGCTGCAAAGGGCGGGAATCCGGATTGAAATCGGCGGCAAGAGCCCCTACCGGACGGACAAACGTCCGGTGCGTATGGAATACCTCGACGACATAGACCTTCCGGAATTCAGCCGGCTGCCGACGTTCAAGCGGATCTGCATTTGCATCCTGAAGAACGACCATGCCTGCAAATACATGGGATTCTCGCCGAACAAAAGCGAGACGCAGCGCCGAAATAAAATCATGGAAAAATATGAATCGTTACTGCAACCCTCCGACAAAAGCAACGTACCGGAGCCCTGTCTATGACGTCAGAGCCGTGCCGGTGGAGAAAGTCGTGGCGAACAGCTACAACCCCAACGTCGTAGCCCCGCCCGAAATGAAACTGCTGGAGCTGTCGATCTGGGAGGACGGCTACACGATGCCGTGCGTTTGTTATTACGATGCCGAAAAGGATCTCTACGAACTGGTGGACGGTTACCACCGCTACCTGGTGCTCAAGCGGTCGAAACGCATCTACGAACGGGAGAGGGGCCTGCTGCCCGTGGCGGTGATCGAAAAGGACATCTCGAACCGCATGGCCTCGACCATCCGCCACAACCGGGCGCGCGGCACACACAACGTAGAGCTGATGAGCGAAATCGTCGCCGAGCTGACGCGGGCACAGATGTCCGACCAGTGGATCATGCGCCACATCGGCATGGATCGCGACGAACTGCTGCGCCTGAAACAGATCACGGGGCTCGCCGAACTCTTCGCAGACAAGGAGTTCAGCCCCGGCGATACCGAGGACGAGGCCGTGGAGCCCGCCAGGATCATGCGCTGAGCACCGCGTCACGACGTGTTCGGGACGGATGCGGAGAACCGGCACGGGATACAGTCCCTAACGATCACCCCGGGGAAAACGACGTCGCACGGCCCGTTGATTTGTACCCCGGGCATATTATGCGGACAAGCCGGAGGTTTGGAATAGTTATTGATAATTTTCGCACCACAATACGAAATTCCGAACCCCAAGATGTTAAAGGAAGGATTTCTTTTCACGTTCATATCCGCCTTCATGGCGCTGTTTCCGGTGGCGAACCCCGTCGGTGCGGGCTTCCTGGTCAACGGGCTTCTGTCGGGGCTGGACGATGAAGACCGCAAGTCGATCATCCGGAGGATCATCACCGACTATCTGCTCGTCGGGCTGGGCAGCCTGGCCGTCGGGCATTTCGTGCTGACGCTCTTCGGGCTCTCGCTGCCGGTAATCCAGCTGGGCGGCGGGCTGCTGATCTGCCGCACCGCCCTGCAATGGCTCAGCGACTCGGACTCCTCGGTGGGGCACGCGCAGGGCAAGGATGTCAACCCGCTCCACAAAATAGCCCTCGAATCGCAGGTCTTCTACCCGATCACCTTCCCGATCAGCATCGGCCCGGGCAGCGTCTCGGTCATCCTGACGCTGATGGCCTCGGTGAGCATGAAGGACGGCTGGGCCAAAGGGCTGCTCTCCTATGCGATCATCGCGCTGGTAATCGTGCTGATGTGCCTGATCCTCTACCTGTTCCTGTCGCAGGGCGAGCGCATCATACGGAAAATCGGCACCAGCGGCAGCATCGTCATCAACAAGATGGTCGCCTTCTTCACCTTCTGCGTCGGCGTGCAGATCGTCGTGACGGGCATCGCCAAATTATTCCACTTGCACCTATAACCGAAAACCGAGCCGGCAATTGACGCGCCCGCACGAAGTTGTCCGGCAGGCAACCCGTAAAAACGATTTATTTTTCTTATTTTGCGGGCCGAAATAAACTATGTAACTATGTCATTCTGGTCTCGACTCTTCGGCCCGGATCACAAGCCCCGGATGGGCGGGTTGGAGATTTTCAAATACATCGGCCCGGGACTGCTCGTCACCGTGGGGTTCATCGACCCCGGCAACTGGGCTTCAAACCTGGCCGCAGGCGCACAATACGGATACACGCTGCTATGGATGGTGACGCTCTCGACCGTGATGCTGATCGTATTGCAGCACAACGTCGCACACCTGGGCATCGCCACGGGCCTCTGCCTGTCGGAAGCGGCATCTGCATACCTCAAACCCGCATGGTCGCGCCCGTTGCTGGGTTCGGCCGTGCTGGCGTCGATCTCCACCTCGCTGGCCGAAATCCTGGGCGGGGCGATCGCATTGCAAATGCTGTTCGGCGTACCGGTGCGCATCGGCGCGCTGCTGGTGCTCGTGTTCGTGGTCGTCATGCTCTTCACCAACAGCTACCGGCTGATCGAAAAATGGATCATTGCCTTCGTCTCGATCATCGGGCTGTCGTTCATCTACGAACTGTCGCTGGTAACGATCGACTGGCCGCAAGCCGCCCGGGCATGGGTGACGCCCTCGTTCCCCGAAGGTTCGATGGTCATCATCATGAGCGTATTGGGCGCAGTGGTAATGCCCCACAACCTGTTCCTACATTCGGAGGTGATCCAGAGCCGCCAGTGGAACCTGAGCGACGACGCGGTCATCCGCAGGCAACTGCGCTACGAGTACGCAGACACGATCTTCTCGATGCTGGTGGGCTGGGCGATCAACAGCGCGATGATCCTGCTGGCCGCAGCGACCTTCTTCGTGACAAAAACACCTGTGGAGGAGTTGCAGCAGGCCGATTCGCTCCTGCAACCGCTCCTGGGGCGAAGCGCGACGCATATCTTTGCCGTCGCCCTGCTCTTCGCGGGGATCTCCTCGACGATCACCTCGGGGATGGCCGCGGGCTCGATCTTCGCCGGGATATTCAAAGAGCCCTACGACATCAGGGACAACCACTCCCGGACGGGCGTGATGGTTTCGCTGGTCGTCGCATTCCTGATCATCCTGCTGATCGGCGACCCGTTCAAAGGACTTATCTACTCCCAGATGATACTCAGCATCCAGCTGCCCTTCACGGTCTTCCTGCAGGTACACCTGACCTCTTCGGAGCGTGTGATGGGCAAATACCGGAACTCGCGGTTCACCAAATACCTGCTCTACGGGATCGGGGCCGTAGTGACCGTCCTGAATGTAATGCTGCTCGTCAGTTTCTTCCGGTAGGCGCGGCACGGCGTCCGGCGGGGATATGCGATATATGTCCCCCGGCAACGGCTGTGTCAGCCGCTTAGGCACCGCCCGGGCAGCTGGGTGAAATCAAAAAAGACGATTGAGACCTCGAATAAGCCCGTTTATCGGGGGAATTGCCGTTGTGCAATCATCGGATTTTTAGTAACTTGCCACGATTTTACGGGCTGCCCGTAAAACCAAGAGCGCTTTCACGCACCAACACATTGTATTATACGGCGTTACAATACACGACACTATATTTTAATGCTGAAAAAGATCATCAAATATACGCTACGCGCGCTGCTCGTCGTCCTCGTTGTCCTGATACTGGTTCCCGCCCTGCTCTACATACCGGCCGTACAGGATTTCGTTCGGAAGCGCGCGGTCGGCTATGCCTCGCGGGCGCTCGGGATGGATTTGTCCGTCGAACGTCTCCGGCTCTCCTTTCCGCTCCGGTTGTCGGTGGACAACACGCTGCTGGTCGACAAGGCCGATACGCTCCTCAGCTGCGGCAGGCTCTCGCTGGATGTCGCCCTGTGGCCCCTGGTTCGGAAAGAGGTCGTCATCCGGAGCTTCGGGCTGGAGCGGGTCGCCGCCCGCTACAAGGATTCGCTGGCGGGCATGGACATGCGCCTTTCGGCGGGTCTGTTGTCCCTGGATGCGGCCAAGGCCGACCTCTCGGCAAATACGGCAGGCATCGCCAGCCTCGTCCTGTCGGATGCCGATGTCCGGCTGGACATAACGCAAGCGGCTCCGAAAGAGGAAGCGGACAGCACGGCCGCACTGCCGTGGACGATCGGCATCGGGAAACTCTCGGTGGGAAACCTGGCTTTCGGGATGCGGACGGCACCTGCCGTATCGGAACTCTCCGTCCGCCTGGCCGAAGGCACGGTGGATGAATGCCGGGTACGGCTCGACAGCCAGCAGGTATCCGTGAAAAGCGTACTGCTGAACCGGGGCGGCTACTCCTACCTGACAGGGCCGGCAGTGCCCGGAAAAGAGAAACAGGAGGCAGCTCCCGTCCCCGGCGGCAGCACGCCGTCGCTCCCCTGGACGGTTCGGGTCGGCAGCGTCGTGCTGGACGACAACCGGGCGGAATACGGGCTGCTGAACCATCGTCCCGCAGCGGGATTCGACCCGTCGTTCATCGCCCTCTCGACGCTCGACCTGGCGGTCGATTCGATCTACAACCGGGGTGCGGACATAGCCCTGCAAATCCGCCGCATGGCGTTCACCGAGCGCAGCGGGCTCACGGTGAGCGACATGACCGGGGACATCGGCATGGACGCCTCGGGCATATCCCTTGCCGGCGTCACCCTGAAAACGCCCTTTTCCCGGATCGAGGCCAACATCTCCGCCGGGGAGGGGATTCTGGCACTGGCTCCGGATTCGCCGCTCAAGGCAGCGCTCACGGCCGACGTGAACACCAAAGACCTAAAATACCTCTATCCGGCGCTGATACCGCCCATGCTCGACGGACGCATCGTCAGCCTGGCACTCACCGCAGCGGGGACGCTGGGCGACATCGGAAAAGCCGGGCTGGACATCTCCTCGCCCGGACACGTCGCATTCACGGCGGACGGGGCGGCGAGAAACGTGCTCGACCCCGACCGCATGGAGGCTTCCGCACGGTTCGAAGGCGATTTCAGGGATATGGCGTTCCTCGAAGCGCTGTTGCCCGACTCCGCCCTGCGGCGGCGCATAGCGATCCCCGACCGCATCCGGCTCCGCGGAACGGCCGGCGCAGACAAAGGGGCGTTCTCGGCCGCTTCGACGCTCTCGACCGACGGCGGGGAGATAGCCCTGCAAGGCCAGCTGGATACCCGCAGCGAGGCCTACGAAATCGAATTACGGTGCGACAGCTTTCCGTTGAACAGGTTTCTGCCGGCCGATTCGCTGGGCCTTTTAGACCTGGCGCTGCAAGCCGGGGGCAGCGGATTCGATCCGCTCCGGGCGCAGACCCGGGGGAACATCCGCCTGCAGGTTGACCGGGCGGAGTTCCGCGGCAGGGATTTCGGAGGCGTGGAGCTGAACGCAAACCTCGAAGGAGGACAGCTTTCCGGCCGCCTGTCCGACCGGGACGAGGCACTGCGGCTGTTGCTGCTGGTCTCGGGCACGCTGACCGAACGGAAACAGGAAGTCAGGCTCACGGGCAACGTCTTCGATTTCGACCTGGCAGAGCTGGGAATCTCCCCGCAGAAAATCGGCGGGTCGTTCGCGCTGGAGGCCGGGGCGTCCGCCTCGGACGCCGGCAGCTATACGGCCCGGATAGCCCTGGACAGCATCGAGGTCAGAACCCGGCACCGCACAGACCGCATCCGTCCGACGAGCCTGTCGTTGAGCTCCGACACGACGGCGACGCGGGCCAAACTGGCATCCGGCGACCTGTCGCTGGCATTCGTCTCCCCCGGGCCCGTGGACTCGCTGGTTCCGGCCCTGACGCGGAGCGCCGACATACTCGCACGGCAGATACGGGCACAAAGCGTCGACATGGAGACCCTGAAACCCGCATTGCCCGATTTCAGCCTGAGTGTCACGGCCGGACGCGAAAATATCCTGAATAATTTTCTGAAAACAAAAAAAATGTCGTTCGGCGCGCTGGACATCGAAGGCGTGAATTGCGACTCCCTGCCGGTATCCCTCCGGATAAAGGCGGAGAGGCTGACCTGGGGAGGCGTCGTCCTCGACACGCTGACGGCAGGCATCGCGCAGGACGGCCGCCGGCTGGATTATTTCCTCCGCACGGCGAACGTCCCTGGGAACCTGGACAACGTAGCCCTCGCAGGGCTGTACGGCCATGTGGCCGGAAATAGGGGCCAGGTAAACCTCTGCCAGAAAAACCGGGCGGGACGCGAGGGGTTCCGTTTCGGGCTGGACGTTGAATGGAACGACAGCCTGGTCAGGGCGGGTGTAACGCCGCCCGACCCGGTATTCGGGTACGAACCCTGGACGGTAAACCCCGGCAATTACCTCGTTTACAGGTATGGCAAAAGCATCGACGCCGACCTCGACATGAGGCACGGCGACCAGCGGTTCGCAATCCAAACGGTTTCCGGAGAGGGGGCGTCCGACGACATCCGGCTGGACATCGCGGGCCTGAACATCGGTTCCGCACTGGGGCTGCTGCCCTCCGCCCCGCCCGTCGACGGCGTATTGGGTACGGAAATGACGCTGGGCATGACGCCCGACAGCCTGACCCTGCGCGGCGACCTGTCCATCGCGGAACTGTCGTACGACAAACGGCGCTTCGGCAACGTCGACTTCGGACTCTATTACAAGCAGGATCAGGGACATGTGGCCGATGCGCGGCTGACGCTCGACGGCGCCGAGGTACTGACCGTCCGGGGAGATTACCGCGCAGAGCGCGAAAGCCCGCTCGACCTCACGGCGACGATCCCCGGATTCCCGTTGCAGCAGGCCAACGTGTTCCTGCCCGACGACCTCATCCGCCTCTCCGGCCGGTTGCAGGCGAAAATCCACGCAGGAGGCACCGCTAACCGGCCGAGGCTGGACGGGGGCGTGCACTTCGCACAGACCGAAATCCGCGTACCGATGATCGGCACGTCGTTCCGGTTGTCGTCCGACACGATCCGCATCGACGACAGCCGCGTCATATTCGACGACTACACGCTCCTCGCCCCGAACAGCAAGCCGCTGACGATCGTCGGCGAGGTCGACCTGGCCGATTTCAGCCGCATGACGGCCGATATCGCGCTCCGGGCGTCGGATTTCCAGGTAGTCGACGTAGCCCGGAAGGATGGTACGGCCGTCTACGGAAAGGCCTACCTCGACCTGGACGCGACGGCCAAAGGCCCCCTGGACGAACTCGTCGTCCGCGGCAACGTAGCCCTGCTGGGCGGCACGGACATCAACTACGTCATGCAGGACTCCCCGATGGACGTGAAGGAACGTCCGCAAAACATCGTGACGTTCGTCTCGTTCCGGGAACTGGATTCCCAGGGACAGGAAGAAACATCGCAGGCAATACGCATCGGAGGCATGGACGTGCTGGTGAATGTCGATATCAACAACGACGTACAGGCGGCCGTAGACCTTTCGGCGGACGGCAACAACCGGATCGACCTGAAGGGAGGCGGCAACCTGACCTATACCATGAACCCGCTGGGCGACGTCCGCCTGTCGGGGAAATACGTGCTCTCGGGCGGAAGCGTACGCTACAATCCGCCCATCATCTCCCAAAAAATCTTCAAGATCACGCCGGACAGCTATGTCGAATGGATAGGGAACATCGCCGACCCGGCTTTCAACATCACGGCCGTGGAGACCGTACGTGCCAACGTCTCCTCGGACGGGCAGGACAACCGTGCGGTGAATTTCGACATCTCCATCAACATCCGCAATTCGCTCGACAACCTGGAGGTCAGCTTCGGACTTTCTGCCCCCGAAGACCTCACCATGCAGAACCAGTTGAATTCGCTCACGGCCGAGCAACGCGCCAACCAGGCTATGAACCTGCTGATATACAACACCTACACGGGCCCCGGAACCACGGCGAAGGTCAGCTCTGAGAACCCGCTCAACTCGTTTATCCAGAAGGAGCTGAACCAGTGGGCGCAGAACAACCTGAAGGGCGTAGACCTGAGCTTCGGCATCAACTCCTACGGCGAGGACGACCCCAACGGCCAGCGCACCGACTACTCCTACCGGTTGTCCAAAAACCTGTTCAGCAACCGCGTGCGCGCCGTCATCGGAGGCAAGTTCAGCACGGACGCCGACCCGTCGCAGAACCTCAAGGAGAACCTGATCGACGACATTTCGCTGGAATACATGCTGACCAAGCGCGACAACATGTACCTGAAAGTATTCCGCCACACCGGGTATGAAAGCATCCTCGAAGGCGAAATCACCGAAACGGGCGTGGGCTTCGTGATCCGGAAAAAACTGCTGAGGCTGGGCGACCTGTTCAAGTCGACGAAACCCAAAGCGAAAAAACAGAAACGAGATGAGGCCGGCACACATTAGAAATACCTGCATCCTGGTTTGCGCCGTGCTGTCGGTAGCGGCCTGCTCCACCACCCGCCGGCTGGGGTCGGACGAGGTGTTGTATACGGGCGTGAAGAAAATCCGGATCGAACCCGACTCGGGCGTCGTGCTCTCCGCCGCAGCCGAATCGGCCGTGAAGGAACCGCTGTCGGTCGCCCCGAACAACCCGCTTTACAGCCCCTATATCCGCACCCCGCTGCCGATCGGGCTGTGGGCCTACAACTACCTCTACACGCCCAGGCAAAAGGGATTCAAATACTGGTTATTCAAACGGCTGGCCAAACAGCCCGTGCTGATCTCGAAGGTACAGCCCCGGCTCCGGACGAAGGTCGCGGAACAGGTGCTCGAAAATTACGGCTATTTCGGCTCGCACGCCGCAGACTCCCTGCTCTACCGCAAACACGGGCGGAAGGCAAAGGTGTACTATACGCTCGGCATAGCGCCGCCCTGGCACTATTCGAAGATCGCCTACCCGGAGGTGGACAGCGGCATGGAGCATCTCATGGACAGCCTCCGGGCCACGTCCCTGCTCCGCGTGGGGGCGCAGTACAACATGGACAGCCTCACGCTCGAACGCAAACGAATCTCCCAGCTGCTGCGCAACAGGGGATATTACTATTTCCGTCCCGAATACCTGGAATACCTGGCCGATACGACCTCCGGTCTGCGGCAGGTCGACCTGCGCCTGAACCTCAAGCCCAACCTGCCGGAGGTGGCGCTCAAGCCCTACCGGGTGGGCGGCATCACGGTGCGGCTGACAAACATCAAACCCGGCCCGACGGACACGCTCCGCCTGCCCAATGCGACGGTCATCGCCCAGCGGCCGATGAAAATCCGCCCCAGGATCCTGTCCGGGGCCCTCACACTCCGAAGCGGGCAACTCTTCACGGTAGATGCCCAAAACCGCACGCAGACCGACCTCAACAAGCTGGGCATTTTCCGTTCCGTCAACCTGAGCGTCACGCCGCTCGACTCGCTGCGGGGCTCCGACACGCTGGACGTCGCCATCGACGCGCAGTTCGACTATCCGCTGGAAGCCGCCCTGGAAACGGACGTAACCTCGAAGTCGAACAGCTTCATCGGCCCCGGCATCACCTTCAAGGTCAGCAACAACAACCTGTTCCGGGGCGGCGAAGTCCTCGCCCTGAAACTGAACGGCTCGTACGAATGGCAGACGGGCAACAAAAACTCCGGCGGCCGTTCCTCACGGCTCAACTCCTATGAACTGGGACTGAATGCGAACCTCAGCATTCCGCGGCTGTTGCTGCCGTCGTTCATCACGCGCAGGCTGAAATACCCCGGGAGCACGACGTTCCAACTCGGGGTCGACCTGATGAACCGCCCCAGCTTCTTCCGGCTGATCGCGTTCAGCGGCTCGGCAGGATACAATTTCCAGACCTCGCCTTACAGCCGCCATTCGCTGACCGTATTCAAACTCACCTACAACAAGCTGCTGCACACGACCGAAGCCTTCGACAAGACGATGGACGAGAACCCGGCCATCGCCATGAGTTTCCGCAACCAGTTCGTACCGTCGATCAACTATACCTATACGTTCGACAAGACCTACGGCAGCACCGGCAACCGCCGCTTCTACTGGCAGAACAGCGTCACCTCGGCCGGGAACCTCCTCTCGGGCATCCTGAGCCTGTTCGGCGAAAAACAGCCCCAGCATCTGTTCGGAAACCGCTTTTCGCAGTTTGTCAAGGAGGTGAGCGAAGTGAAGTTCTACCACCGCATCGGGCGCCGGAACAACTGGCTGGCGACGCGGCTGCTCGTCGGCGTGGGATATGCCTACGGGAATTCCGAGGTGATGCCGTACAGCGAACAGTTCTACATCGGGGGCGCCAACAGCATCCGCGCCTTCACGATCCGGTCGCTCGGGCCGGGCAGCTACCGTCCCCCGGCCAACGACCGCAACGGCTATCTCGACCAGACGGGCGATTTCAAGCTGGAGGCCAACGTCGAATACCGCTTCGGCATCATGGGACGCCTGAACGGCGCCGTTTTCCTCGACGCCGGGAATATCTGGCTGCTGAAAAAAGACCCCAAACGCCCCGGTGCGGAACTGAAATGGAAAGGGCTGCTCAATGAAATCGCGCTGGGCACCGGATTCGGGTTGCGTTACGACATCAGCTACCTGGTCATCCGTGCCGACCTCGGAATCGGCATCCACACCCCCTACCCCAATCCCGACAAGACGGGGTATTACAACATCTCCAGTTTCAAGGACGGGCTCGGGTTCCACCTGGCGATCGGCTATCCGTTCTAAAGTGCGGGCAGGTCATCCTTACGAATACGAACAGGCCGGCTGGTATTACCAGCCGGCCTGTTCCATATCTGTCTTTCCTTCTAAGGCGAACGGATTTCCCGCCGCATGGACACCGAATCAGAAGACGAACTTTTCGAGTTTCATCTCGCCGAGCTGGTGCAGGCGCGGTACGAGGGTCGTGAAATGCGACGCCTGCTCGTGCGCGGCCAGCGCCTTGGCGTCGCTCCACGTCTCGCAGATCATCAGCACGTCATTGCGCGTAGTGCTTTCGAACAGGTCATAGGCCACGCAGCCTTCGTCCTTGAGCGAAGCCGCCACCAGTTCCCTGGCCGTATTTACCACTTCCTCGCGGTTGGAATCCGTCGTACGGATAAAAACATTCAATCGTATCATTTCGTTCTATTTAATTAAGTTTAAAAGGCTTTCACGGCCTCGACGGCCGCATCGTAATCGGGTTCCTCGGTAATTTCGGGCACGAGCTGGGTGTAGACCACCTTCCCCGCCTTGTCGATCACCACCACGGCACGGGCGAGCAACCCAGCCAGCGGGCCGTCGGCCATCAGCACGCCATAGGCGCCGGCAAAACCCGCAGCACGGAAATCCGACGCGGGAACGACGTTGGCGATACCCTCGGTCGTACAGAACCGGGACTGCGCGAAAGGCAGGTCTTTCGACACGGCCACGACGACCGTGTCGGGCAGCGAAGATGCCAGCTTATTGAATTTTCGCACCGAAGTCGCACAGACGCCCGTATCGAGGCTGGGAAATATGTTCAGCACGACGCGCTTGCCTTTCAGGTCACTGAGTTTCAGCGGGGAGAGATCCCCCTTTACCAATTCGAAATCGGGAGCCTGGGCGCCGGCCCGGATGAATTCGCCGTCGATATGCACGGGCGTGCCCTTGAATTTTGTCGTTGTCATCGTCTTTTTATTTTTCTGTCGTTTCATAAAACGTAAAACCGGCAGGTTTATTGTCCGGCAGGCGACATGCCGCCAACGGAAACCGTGCACGGATGCCGCACCACAAATTTAGTTCCTTTTCGGGAAGATTCCAACGGCTATTTCATATTCTTTTCAGGTTTACCGCCCAACTTTGCAGCGACTTAACCGGGTAAGAGCATATTTTTTGTATTTTTGCCCGAACCCGGCCGAAACGAAACAAAACGAAACAAACAGACAGACAAGACCGACATGAAAAAGACACTCCTTCTGCTCATGCTGACGTGCAGCTGCGCAATCGCTACAGCACAGGAACGCTCGCCACTGAGGCAAACCGAATTCATCTCCGCCGATTCGCTCGAAGACGAACACGAACTGTTGGAGCGCGTACGCAACATGCCCAACCTCGAAGTCGGCAAGGGCATCACGTTCCGTCCCAAAAGCAACTGGTTCTCACTGACGATGCGCTTCCGGATGCAGAACATGGTGGGACTCTCGTTCGACAAGGATTTCACGCTCACGAAAACCGATGCGCAGGTCAAGCGCCTGCGCCTGCGCTTCGACGGGTACATCTATTCCCCGAAACTGGTCTATTCGGTTCAGCTGGGATTCACCTCCTACGACACGGAACCGCTGCCCAACGGCAATATGAACATTGTGCGCGACGCAATCGTCTACTACGTCCCCAGCCCCAAGTGGAACATCGGGTTCGGGCAGACCAAGATCAAGGCCAACCGGGCGCGCATTAACTCTTCGAGCGCCCTGCAATTTGTCGACCGCAGCATCGTCAACAGCGAGTTCAACCTCGACCGCGATTTCGGGTTCTTCGGCGAATACAACATGCGCGGGGGCGAGGGCTTCAACCTCTCGGCCAAAGGTTCGGTGACGCTGGGCGAAGGCCGCAACTGGGGCAGTTCGTCCAACGGCGGGCTTGCCTACACGGGACGGCTGGAGCTCTACCCGCTGGGGCGGTTCAAGTCGAAAGGCGACGTGATGGAGGGAGATTTCGAAGGCGAGGAGCAGGTCAAGATACTCGTGGCCGGAGCCTACTCCTACAACCACAAGGCATCGCGCCTGAAAGGCCAGCGCGGCGCCGTCATGCCGGACGACGCGACCCGCAACATCGGCTCCTATTTTGCGGATTTCATCCTCAAGTACCGGGGATTCGCATTCTATACCGATTTCATGGGACGCAGCTGCGACCGACCGCTGTTCGACCCCCAGAGCAATGCCTTCGTATACAGCGGGCAGGGGCTCAACATACAGACCAGCTACCTGTTCGACAAGAAATGGGAGGTCGCCCTGCGTAATTCGACGCTCT
>NZ_FR893468.1:58741-77165 GCF_000435435.1 Alistipes sp. CAG:29
TGCGGGGTACAAACGCTGGAACCAGACGACCGTAGGCGTCACCCGTTACATCATCGGCCACAGCCTTAAGGTACAGGCAGACATGTCGTACAACCACCGCAGCGAATCGTTTGACCCCGATTACAACCGCTGGGAGATCCGCTTCCAGCTGGAGCTGGGGCTCTGACCCGGCAACAGGAAAATACGAAAACTCCCGGCTATTGCCGGGAGTTTCTGTTTCGGGACAGGAACCCCGTTACAGGATTTTCAGCGCGATCCGCGCGCACGCCTCGGCATCGGCCAGGGCATGGTGGTGGTTGGCAAGGTCGAAACCGCACGCCGCCGACACGGTATGGAGCTGGTGGTTGGGCAGGCTGCTGCCGAACGTCCTGCGCGAGGCACGGCACGTACAATAGAACCGGTAGCCGGGATAAGGCATCCCGTACAACTCGAACACGGCGCGCAGGCACCCCTCGTCGAAGGGCGAGTTGTGCGCCACGAGCGGCAGCCCCTCGATACGGGGCGCAATCTGCTTCCACACGTCGGCGAAATCGGGCGCCTGGGCCGTATCCTCGTAGCTGAGGCCGTGGATGGCCGTGGTGAAACGGCTGTAAAAATTAGGACGCGGGCGGATCAGGCTGTAAAGCGTGTCGACCACCTCGCCGCCACGCACCACGACGACGCCCACCGAGCAAACGCTCGTACGCCGGCCGTTGGCCGTCTCGAAATCTATGGCTGCAAAATCTTTCATCGGTCAGGAGTGAATATCCTTCGCAAAGATACGGATTTTAACGCTTCCCGGTATCACCGGCTACGAAAAAACGGCCGCCTTTCCGAGGGCGGCCGTCGTTTCTGCCGGAGCGGGTTATTCGGTATACTCGTCGTCCGACGTGTCGGGCGTAACCCATGAATCGGCCGGGGTCAGCTCCTCGACCTCCGCCTCCGTCAGGAAGGCGTCTTTGTCGAACATGATGTCGTCGAAATAGTTGACCGTGCACTGGTAAGCGCCGTAGTTGTATGTCCAGTCCTTGGAGTAGATGCCGAAGATGGCCATGATATCGCCTTTCGCGCCGTCGCGGACGACGGGATACTGGGCGAAACGCGAATAACCGCTCGTGCGCACCGTATAGACACCCTTCTTGTTGGTCGTCGAAGGCAGGGTGCTGTCATAGGTGAAAAGCACCGAACCGTAGAGGTTCGTACCGTCGTTGCTAAATGCCCAGCGGTACCAGACCTTGTTCATCACCGGACGGATGTCGGTATACATCCACGCGGGATAAATGTTCGACCCCACCGTCCCGTAACGACACGTAACGCCGCGCAGGATCACCAGACGCCCGAAATACTGCTGCCCGTTCTGGCCGAAGAAATCGTCGCAGTTGGCCTCGGTGATCTCGAGGATCTCCTTGCCCAGCTCCAGCTGCGTCTCCCCGCCGAGGAATACGCGCTTGCGGATCTCCGTCGGATCTTCGATGTTCGAGTTGGCATAGAACTTATGTTCGCCCACCTTGTTGTAGGAATCGGTAGGCCCCTCGCCCAGCGACAGCATCATGCGGTAGTTGCCGATATAGAGGCCCGAGACCTTGACATAGACCCAGTTCGAGGGGATCGTACCCGTGGCCTTGTCGAAACGCCCCATCGGATAGGTAAAATAGAGCCCCGTAGTGAGCTTCACCTCAATGGCACCCGAATCGTCCACCAGGTAGAGCGACTTGTAGACGTTGCCCTCCTCGTCGCTCGACTGCACCTTGCCCTTGATGTAGTAATCCAGCCCGTCGGACGACTGGCCGATCTGTACATACTTCGTATCGCCCCAGCTCGAGTTGCTGCCCGTACCACCGAGCGACTTGTGCTCATCGAGGAACATCTGTTTCACATCGGCGATGGAGATATGCTTCATCCCCGCGAAATCCTCGTCGGTATAGACTTTGGCGGGCTTCGGCGCATCGAAATCATTATAGCACCCCGTAACCGCAAACATCACGGCCAGCACGGCACATAACTGAAATATCTTTTTCATAATCGTCATATCGTATTAGAAGCGGAAATATACATTCAGGTAATAGGTCGTCCCCAGCAGGTAAAAGTACTTCGAATCGAACGGTACGTAGTACTGGATCGGCTGGGCGGCCGCACCCTCCTTGTTCACATAGGTACGGCGCGAAAGGCGCATCTGTTCGTAACCGCCCGTGCGGATCGTCTGGTCGTTGAGGATATTCTTCACCTCGAGGCTGAAGCCCAGCTGGTAGATGCGGTGGATGTACCAGTTCTTGCCGACGCTCAGGTTGAGTGTATAGGCCGAGTCGAATTTCTCCTGCTCGCGCAGGTTCATCAGCGCCGTGTATTTCACGGCGCCGGGAAGCTGTGCCGCCTCGTCGGGGCGCAGTACCGTGGCATAAGCGGCACGGGTACGGCGCGCGGGGTTCATCGAGAGGTAGATACGGTCGTAGTAGTTGAAATCGACCGAGGCGAACCAGTTGCGCGGGCCGCGGTAGCTCAGACCGAGGTTGAGCGCCGTCTGCGGCGTGCTTTCGACGTAGAGGTCGTCCCAGAGCACCTTGTCGCCGCGGAGCACCTCCTCGCTGTTGTCGCGCGTCTGTGTGAAGTTGGCGTCCGACGTATAGCGGTAGTCGCCCAGGCTCAGGGCACCGTTGAACGAGATGCCGCCCCAGATGGGAACCACGACGCCCACTTCGAGGCCGTAGTAACGCTTGTCGATGCCGCTCATGGCGAAGTTGGTGAACGACGACTGCGTATCGTCATAGTACGAGATAACCTTCGACTGGTCGGCGACCGAGGTATAGTAACCCGAAACGCGCGCCGTGATCCACGGCAGATTGAGGTTGTACGACAGGTCGACGCCGAGTACCTTCTCGGAATCGAGGCCCGGCGTAGTCGTATTGCGGGTACGCGCCGAAACGAAAGCGTCGCGGAACTGCGGGGGATTGACCATGTAGGCCACATTGGCGTCGATGGCGTGCGCACCCGAGAAACGGTACGAGAACTCGCCCTTGAGCTTGTAGGTCAGGTAGTCGAGCGTCTTCGATTTGCCGAGCGAGTTGTTCGCGAAGAGGCCCTTGCGCAGCCGGCCGTCGCGCCACATGGCCGTATAGCCGACCTCGCCGCCGAGGCTCATCGTGAAACCGCCGAACGAGGCGTAATACTGCGCCCAGACCTGTGCCTGGCGCAGGTTGGCGTAGTAATCGTAGCTGAACTTATCGCCTTCCCCGACGCGGCGGGCCTCGCCGTGCTTGAGGTAATAATCCAGGTCGTTCTGCGAAAGCAGCGGGTTGTAGTTGCCGTTGTCGCGCAGGGCGAACTTATCCACGTCGAGCCAGTAGTCGGCACCGAGCAGGTCTTTCACCTCGTCGTAGTACTCCGTGCGGTTGACACGCGCCGTCAGGCCTCCGCGCAGCACGGACTGGTTGCGGAACGTATGGGCGATGTTGGCCGCGAAGTTGAAATCGCGCTGGTCGGTATGGCGTTCTTCGATCATGTAGATGCCCGAAGCCCCGGACTTGTTGCGGTTGTAGTTCATGCGGAACATGTTGTCGTAATCCATCTGGCTCTTGCTGGGGTCGGTGATCCACTCGCGCATCGAACGCAGCGCAAGGTCGTTGTACGTCCCCAGATCCGAACTCTCGATGCCCTCGGACAACTGGAGGATACGGTTCGTGTAGAAGCTGGGCAGGTAACGGTAGTAGTCGGGGCGCGGGTCGGGGCCGTCCGTCCACGTCAGGGCCGAATAGCCGTTCTTGCCGAAGCGGAACGAAGCCGCGGCGGCAAGTTTGGTATTCGACGAAATGTCGAACCCGTAGTTGAGCATCACGATCGGCTCGTGGTAATCGCGCACGCGCGAGTTGCGCAGCTTGCCATCCTGCTTACCCACATTGGGGTTGTAATAGTTGTTACTCAACAGGTCGTAGGCTTCCTGCGTCGACGCCTGCTGCGCTCCGCGCTCGGTCGGTGCGCCCAGGATGGTCAGCGCCAGGTTGTGGCGGTCGCCGCCGAAACGCTTTTCGACCGATGCGAAGTAACCGTAGGCATTGTAGTACACCCCGTCGACATAGGAGTTGCCGCCCTGGCGGGTCGAGAACGAGAAGGCGTACGACCATCCGTTGTCGAGCAGGCCCGAAGCGTAGGAAACCATCGCGCGGAAGCGGTACATCGAGTTGCCGTTCACGACGCTGGCACGGAAGCCCTTGCGCATCTGCGAAGCGCGCGCATTGACATTGGTCGTACCGCCGATGCCGTCGATGCCGTAGCCCGACGAGCGCAGCCCGGCGGTATTCTCCTGGTTACGCGTGGCGTCGTTCAGGCCGCTCCACAACGACCAGGGGCCATAGCCCGTCATGGCGTCGTTGAACCGGATGCCGTTCAGGTAGATGCTCGAATACTGCGAATCGTAACCGCGCACGTTGAAACGCATCTCGCTGAATTTATACGAGGCAATGTTGTTGAAGACATCCTTCGACGACGAAAGCGACGAAGGCAGCGACTGCCCGTCGGCCGCCGTATCGGAGTCGAACTCCGCGAACACGGCGTCGTCGATGACATACTGCACATCGGGGGCCATCACCACCGAATTGAGGTTCTTGACCATCTTGTCGACACGAACCGCCAGGTCGAGGTTCTCGAACTCGGGGGCTTCGAATTTCAACTGGTATTCCCCTTTGGGCAGCTGGTCGATATTGAAATTACCGTGGTTGTCGGTCATGACGGTGACGCCGAGCGGTTCGACGACCACCTTGACATTGCTCAGTGCGACACGGCCGTCACGCGAGACGACCTTGCCTTTGACGCCCCCGTCCTGGGCATACGCCCCGGCACAGGCCAGCGTGAGCAGGATAACAAGTAAAGCTCTGATCTTCATAATTACTTTGTTGGGTTATTTACCGATGTAAATGAATACGGGAAGGTGATCGCTGTATCCCCCCTGGAAATTGTTGCCCACGAACGTACGCAGCGGGTAGCCCTTGTACTGGCCTTCCTGCTGGAACAGATAGGGGACACGGAAAATATTGCCGTAATATTTCCCCTTGGGGGCACGCTCCAGCTTGAGCGAACCCGTCGAGCCGGTAGCGAGGTTCTCCGACACGACGATATTGTCGAACAGGTTCCACTGGTCGCGGTAGGCAAGCGAACCGATGCCCGCCTTCAGCATGTCGATAAAGGGATTGTAGTATCCGCCCGGTTGGAGCTTGCGGATGTTGCCTTCGGCGCCGAGCACCTCGGTGATGCTCTTGTCGGTGGCGTCGTCGTTGAAGTCACCCATCATCACGACCTTGGTCGCGGGGTTGATCGCCAGCACCGAGTCGGCGGCATGGCGCATGATCTCGGCGGCGCGCTCGCGCTTGGGTGCCGAAGCCTCCTTGCCGCCCAGGCGCGAAGGCCAGTGGGCCACCATGAAATAAAACGGTTCCCCGTCGATCGTCCCCCACATCGTCACCACGTCGCGCGTGCGGAAATTCGGCAGGCTCTCCATCGTAAACGGAATCGGGGCGCTGCCCTCGAGCTTGAACACGTCGGGACGGTAGTAGAACGCCACGTCCACGCCGCGAGCATCGGGCGAATCGTAGTGCACGATGCGGTAATTGGCCGGGGCGAGTTTGGGCGTAGCGATCACGTCTTCCATGACATTGCGGTTCTCGATCTCCGAAACACCGATCACCACCGGGTAGTCCTTGTTGATAGCGGCGATGTCGAACAACACGCGCGAAAGGTTATTGATCTTTTTGGTGTACTTGGGCGTATTCCACTTCTTGGGCCCTTCGGGCGTAAACTCCTCGTCGTAAATCTCCGGGTTGCGGATCGTATCGAAGAGGTTTTCGAAGTTGTAGAAAACGACCTTGTAGGGTTTCTGGGCGAAGCAGACGACGATCAGCGCTGCGAAAAGCCCGGTAAAAAGCAGTTTCTTCATATAATTCAGATTAATTTATACCCCAGTCCGAGGGATTGTTCTGTGCCTTCACGTCGGCGGCAATGCCATCGTCGAGCATCGTAAAGAATTTATAGCCCGTTTTCTCTTCGATGTCGGCGACGCTCGTGATATATTGTTTTATATTCCCGGTCGTGGTTGAGGAATTTTCAGCCCAATAACCGATTGCCGCCAATTGCGATGCATCGGTAATCTGGTCGATCCGCTTCCCCGTCCTGCCGCTTTTGGTACGTAGCAGCACCTTCCAGCAATACTGTGGAATCGCGACCCGATTCCCCCCTTTATCCGTCGTATATCCCTGTACCCCATAAGTTCCCGTAACATTGTACAAGGTATCGGGATATGAAATATATTTCAGGGTAAGATCTTCCAAATCCCCCCACGACCCGCTATTAAAATCAGGATCCTGAGGCATAATATTGGTCGAATAGAACGTCTGCTCATTCAATAGCGAAGAATAGCTGACATAACGATGGTAGGACATACACTGATGCCCGCGGATAGGCCGCCCATTATATGAACCGCGGCTCAAATCGACCTGAAATTCCTCCGGCACTTCAGGATCGTATTTCCATGCATTAGAACGCTCATATTTTCCAACCCGGTAACAGGAATGGATCGGATAGGCGACCCAGTTGGCGATACGTTTCTTCGTGTCGTAGCAGATCGTAAAGTTACGTGCCGTCACAGTCGAAGAGAGCGGCGCGTAATGTGTTACGTAACGGTAATCGGGGACTTCGACATAGGCGGGCAATTCCGCCCACGCGTGATCCATCGACGCCGGAACCGAATAGTCCGCCTGGTCGATCGTCAACGTGAATTCGTGTCCGCCGTCGAAAACGACATCGACCGCAGCCCGGCGCGAAGCGCCCGTTTCGTTTTTGTCCAGGTAGAGGTAAATGACCTCGGTTGCGGCGACCAGCTGCGCCGATTTGGTCGTGGCTTGCGTCCTGCGCGACGTCCAGCACCAACTGCCGCCTTCGGTCACGGTGACGGTATAAGCCGTACCCACGGGCCCCGTCAGCACGAGCCGAGGGTCGGTCGCATAGCCTTTGGCCGCGAGCGTGGCCGTCTCCGTATCGAGGAACAGCGCGGAAATATTCGCCGGGGTGGTGTCGTCGGAGGAAGCGCACCGCCCGAAAACCAGCAGGAGCGCCCCGAGCACCATAGCCCGTCCGAAAAGTTTCAATAACCCTTTTGTCAAAATCATGTAGGAATTTGCAGATAAAAATGTCAGGTAGAAAATCCGACAATCATCCCCGGCGGAAGCCAATCCGCCGGGGATGGATTATAGGAAAACACCTACTTTCTTATTTTGAATAAGTAACCGTGATCGCAGTAATACTTACCGCTCCAAGAGTCGGGAATATCGAAAACTACGTAAGGTTCTTAGCACTGAGGTTGTCAATTACAAACGTAAACGGTTCGTTATTATTTACATCAGACGGAGTCTCGTTGCTGATTGCTATAGCATCCTTCGCAAGTTGCTCTTTCATCTTATCAAGTGTGTCTTTTGTATATGTGTACCCAACCGGAAAAATACCGATAGCACGTCCTTTATAAGGCTCACGAATGGTCACCTCAATCTTCTCAATCGTCCCATCAACGGCAGGAATCTGCACGAACGATCCAAAAGCCGAATTGACTTTTACATTAATCTGTAAACATTCCTTTCCGCTGCTACCACCAGCTGCTTTACCCGACCATTCGCCGAAAGTATTCGTATATGTAAATTCGGCATAGGCTCCACTTTTCCCGCCGATAGCGATAATATCGTCCAACGTAAGGGTAATCTGCTGGCCGTCCCCGCCCGATCCGGATTTCCCGGCCTGCGAAATCGCAACGGTTTTGGTATCCACAGCGGCACCGGCCTTCATCAGTTTGATGGTCAGCGTGGCGGTGATAGCCTGCTCCGTCATGTTTTCCTTGGGCGTCACGGTTACAACCATCCCGTTTACGGAGGTCGTGAACTGCTCCGATTTATCCGTAGCGGCTTCGATCGTGCAGTCGTCGGCATTGGCAGCCGTGACGGTCACGGTCTTGGCATTGTCCGTCGCCGCGAAAGAAAGCGACGTCGGGTCGAGCTTGGTAATCTTCGGTTCAGCGGGTGCATCACCATCCTTTTCGACCGATACGGCAATCGTGCTAAGCATCTTACTCTGGTTGGTCATACCTAACGTATAACCCTTGACAATAACAACCTGTCCATTAAGGGAAGCATCGACAAAACCATCGGCGGGATATGCCAGAGAGCCCTGCAGATCCGTACCTTCGACAGCTATATTATAGTAATACCCGTCTATCGTAAGCGTGCCCGAATATTCGATATATTTAATAACGGGAGTGGCTGCCGCATAGGCATCGAAAGCGGCTCCGTCGAACTTTTCGGGAGTAGGCTGTGTGAAGGAACCGTCAGATACCTTTTCTATTACCAAGTCGGTTTCAGAGAACTGTACCAACTTACTGTAAGTAGTCGTCTTGCCGGTCACCTTGACAGTCTGGCCAATCGTAGCGGAATAATCTACCACAGGCTTATTATCTTTCCATCCAAGATAGACCAGAATCTTCCCGCTATTGTCCTGAATCAGGAAACTACGTCCGTTAATCGCCACGACTTGTCCCTGCGTAGTATAGGTCGCGCCTACCGAACCCGCAATGACTTCAGCAATGGTCTTCGTTTCAGTTACAGGAGGAGTAATATTGTCCAGGTCGACCTCCGTACCACCGATGCCCTCGAAAAGTTTCACGTCGTCGATACGGTGTGCGGATGTAAGATCCGAAGTAAATTTAATGTAAAGTTCCGAAGGCACCTGTTTCAGCGTGAAATTGGCCGTCGCCAAAGCCCAGGTACCGTAGTTAGAGTGCTCGTCGTCCCCGACAGGGCGGTCATAGGTAATTTCCGCCCAGTTTTCACCGTCTTTGCTCAGATATACATGGAACTCCGAAGTCTTGAAGGCATTGTCCTTATCTTCAAAAATACTACGGTATGAACCGAACGTAAGTTGAAGGTTCTTCTTGGTAGATTCAAGTGCGATTTTCTGAATCTCAAAAACACCGCTCGTTCCGAAAAACATATTGTTGACACCGGAAGCGTCGTCCTTGTACTTCGAATGGCTATCGTTCGAAGGCGAATTCGAACGAACACTTATACCGCTCGTTTTATAAGCAACATTGTCGGCACCCGTACCAGTCTGATTCTTCCAGCCCTCGAATGCATCTGCGAAGGGGAACTTACCATCTGCCCCCTTTTGAGCCTGCTCCTTATCGAAATCGTTAGCATAGATAGCATCGCCCGTGGGGGGGGGTGTAACCCCGCTGCCGTACTGTTTCACGGCTACGGACGACTCGGCCTGGCCCCATTTGCCGAATTCGGGGTGGATAAGCGTGAAGGAGATCTTACCTTCGCGCAGGTTCGTACCGGCGGGCAGCTCGGAAACCGTAACGGAGATCGTTCCGTTGCCTTTGCCGCTCATCGGGGAAATGGTAGCCCAATCCAGGTTACTTGCAGTAACCGTCCATTCGCAGTTCGCCGTGATGGCAACGGTCTGCGTCGTCGCCGTCTCATCGGTGAAATCAAGCGCCGTCGGATCCGCCGTCAACTTCGGCGTCAGCGACTTGTCATCGTCGTCGGAGCATCCCGTAAATGCCGTGGCAGCCACAAGGAAAAATGCACCGAAGACCAACCTAAAAAGATGTTTACTCATAAAAATAGTTTTAATTAGGTGATTATAAACTAATATCCGTTTGCAAAAATAACTTACGATTCTTCCGTTTTTTAAAGGGGAAACTATTACAAAGATAACTTTTATTTCAAAAATACAAAAGGATTTCGGCATATATTTACTGTTAAGGTTCCGTTACATAGCAAAAAAACGTTCCATGCTGCCTCGGAAAGGACAACCCGTGCGGCATACAGCCTCGCAAGCACCCAAATCAAGGCATCGGCGGAGGCTTCCGTCCGGAACCGCCCCCCTGGCGCACCTTCGGCCAGGCAAAAAAAAATTCCGCCCCGGAAACCCGGGACGGGCGAAGTTTCAAGGCTGGTTGGCGGATTGCATCGGCAGGGGTCATAAACCGGCATCGTTTCCGATGCTGCAAAATTACCCTGCGGCTATTTCATCGTTGCGACAGTCCCGTTACAATCCCGGGAATATGGCATTGCACGCACGTTGCAGCAGCCGGCAAAGCCGCTCGGCCACACCACCCGGCCACAAAAGCAGCCTGCCCGGACTGTAAACGTCCGGGCAGGCCATGCCGAATAACGGGTTCGGCAACGATTGCAATACGGCGGCGGCCTGCCTCACACAGCGGCCGCGCAGGGATCATACCCTATTCCCACTCGATGGTTGCAGGCGGTTTCGAGGAGATGTCGTAGACGACGCGGTTGACCCCTTTGACTTTATTGATGATGTCGTTCGACACATTGGCAAGGAACTCATAGGGCAGGTGCACCCAGTCGGCGGTCATGCCGTCGGTCGAGGTCACGGCACGCAGTGCGACGCAGCTCTCGTAGGTTCGCTCGTCGCCCATCACGCCGACGCTCTTCACCGGGAGCAAGATGGCCCCCGCCTGCCACACCTTGTCGTAAAGTCCGGCATCGCGCAGGGCGTCGATGTAGATTTTGTCCACGTCCTGCAGGATTCCGACCTTTTCGGGCGTAATGTCGCCCAGGATACGGATCGCAAGGCCGGGCCCCGGGAAGGGATGGCGCCCGATCAGCTGCTCGGAGATCCCGAGCGAACGGCCTACGCGGCGCACCTCGTCCTTGAAGAGCAGGCGCAGCGGCTCGACGATCCCGAGGTGCATCTTCTCGGGCAGCCCGCCGACGTTGTGGTGCGACTTGATCGTCGCCGAGGGGCCGTTGACCGACACCGACTCGATCACGTCAGGATAGATCGTCCCCTGCGCCAGCCAGCGCACGTCCTCGATCCGGATCGCCTCCTCGTTGAATACCTCGACGAAATCGCGGCCGATGATCTTGCGCTTGGTCTCGGGATCGCTCACGCCAGCCAGGTCACCCAGGAACTTGTCGCCGGCCTTCACGCCCTTGACGTTCAAGCCCATGTTCTTATACGACTCGAGCACGTCCTCGAATTCGTTCTTGCGCAGCAGGCCCGAATCCACGAAGATGCAGTAGAGGTTCTTGCCGATGGCCCTGTGCAGCAGCACGGCGGCCACCGACGAGTCTACGCCGCCCGAAAGCCCGAGCACGACCTTGTCGTCGCCCAGTTTCTCCTGCAACTCGCGCACGGTGGCCTCCACGAAACTCTCCGACGTCCACTCCTGCCTGCAGCCGCAGATACCCACGACGAAATTCTTCAGCAGGTGCGTGCCGTCGGTCGAATGGTAGACCTCGGGGTGGAACTGGATGCCCCACGTCTGCTCGCCCTCGATGCGGAACGCAGCCACGCGCACGTCCTCGGTGCTGGCCACAATCTTATAGTTCGCGGGCACCGACGTGATCGTATCGCCGTGCGACATCCACACCTGCGTGGTCGCAGGCAGGCCGCGCATCAGCGGGTCACCGGCATCGCCCACCGTAAGCACCGCACGGCCGTACTCGCGGCTGGGCGCAGGCTGCACCTCACCGCCGAAGGCCGATGCGAGGAACTGCGCGCCGTAGCAGACACCCAGCAGGGGCAGTTTACCCTTGATGGCCGAAAGGTCGGGGGCAGGGGCATGCTCGTCCCTCACGGAGAAGGGACTGCCCGAGAGAATCACACCCCGCACCGAAGCATCCGGCACCGGAATTTTGTTGAAGGGGTGGATCTCGCAATAGACATTCAGTTCGCGTACGCGCCGCGCGATGAGCTGCGTATACTGCGACCCGAAGTCGAGAATCAGGATTTTTTCCATAATATAATGTAAGTCCGACGAATCGGGGTTCATCAATTTCGGAAGATTTACAAGCCATGAAACTCGCCGGACTCACTCTACGGCGTCTCCGACGCCGGTTTCAGGCCTAAAATTCCTCCGGGCCTTCTCGTTGCCAAGGAAGACCTCGAATCCTTATTATTTTCTTTTTACCGGACGGTTGTAACTTCCCGCAAGGCGCATCTCCGCGGTGAAAGCCTCGTTCCCGACTTCGCGGATGCGTGCTATGCAACCGCGACGGTCTGAGCGAAAAACGACCTGGAAAACCCCGGCGATGAAATTATTGAACTTTCCGCAGGCATCCAGCGGCACCAGCGTGCATTCGGCGCAACTCTGCCAGCCGTTCTCCCGGCAGCAGAAACGAACCTTGCACCACACGGCCTTTTCGTTATCGCGGCACCCCGGACAACTCCCTTTCCGGAATTTCCGGCATGAACCGCAAAAAAGCCCGCAGGCCGCAATCCCGGGATCGGAACTATTCACCGCGGGAATAATTGGGCGTTTCACTCGTGATGGTCACGTCGTGCGGGTGGTTCTCCGTAACGCCGTTCGAGGTGATGCGGATGAACTGCGCACGCTGCAAAGCCGCGATGTCCCTGGCACCGCAATAACCCATGCCCGAACGGATGCCGCCGATAAGCTGGAAGACAGCCTCGCTCAACGTGCCCTTGAAGGGTACGCGCGCCACGATCCCTTCGGGAACGAGCTTGTTGATATTGCCTTCGCAGCCCTTCTGGAAATAGCGGTCGGCGGAACCCGCCTTCATGGCGTCGATCGAGCCCATGCCGCGGTAGGTCTTGAACTTACGGCCGTTGTAGATGATCGTCTCGCCGGGAGACTCCTCCGTGCCGGCGAACATCGAGCCGATCATCACGCAGTCGCCGCCCGCAGCCAGCGCCTTGACGATGTCGCCCGAATAACGCAGGCCGCCGTCGGCGATAACCGGAACGCCCGTATCTTTGGCGGCCGACGCCGCGGCATAGATGGCCGACAACTGGGGAACGCCCACGCCCGCGATCACGCGGGTGGTGCAGATCGAGCCGGGGCCGATGCCGACCTTGATGCCGTCGGCGCCGTTCTCGATCAGGAACCGTGCGGCCCCTGCCGTGGCGATATTTCCGACCACCACGTCGAGCGACGGATAGGCGGCCTTGATCTCCTTGAGCTTATTGACGATATTCATCGAATGCCCGTGCGCGGAGTCGAGCACCACGGCATCCACATCCTCCTCGACGAGCGCCTTCACGCGATCCAGCGCATCGGGCGTGATGCCCACGCCGGCTGCGACGCGCAGACGGCCTTTGGCATCCTTGCAGGCGTTGGGATGATCCTGCACCTTCGTGATATCCTTATAAGTAATAAGCCCCACCAGATGGCCTTCGTCGTCGACCACGGGGAGCTTTTCGATCTTGCAGTTGAGCAGCACCTCCGAAGCGTTGGACAATTCGGAGCTATGCGTGGTGATGAGGCGGTCGCCGGGGGTCATCACCTCCTCGATACGGCGCGACATGTCGCGCTGGAACCGCAGGTCGCGGTTGGTGACGATACCGATCAGCTTCCGATCCGCGTCCACGACCGGGATACCCCCGATCTTGTTCTCTTTCATCAGGTTGAGCGCATCGCCGACCGTATGGTCTTTCGAGATGGTCACCGGGTCGTAAATCATGCCGTTCTCGGCCCGCTTCACCCGGCGCACGTGGGCGGCCTGCTCGGCGATGGACATGTTCTTGTGGATCACGCCGATCCCGCCTTCACGAGCCAGCGCAATAGCCATCGGCGCTTCGGTAACGGTGTCCATGGCAGCGGACACAATGGGGATGTTGAGTTTGATATTTCGCGAGAAACGGGTCTGGACACTGACCTCTCGCGGCAACACTTCCGAATAGGCGGGTACAAGCAGCACATCGTCGAACGTAAGTCCTTCGGGCTGAACCCTTTCATTGATAAAAGACATAATGAACGTGGATTTTTGTTGCTCGCAAATGTAGTGATAATTTTCGAAACGGCCTAATATCCGGGGCAACGCGACGATTTTTTTATCAACAATTTATCAAAGCCGCCGGGTGCGGGCAAAATCCGGAGCCCCCGGGACAACGCCCGGCAAGCCCCGCGACGGGTAAATACACACGCCAGCGCCCCGGACAGGAAACCCCTCCGACACCCCGTCCCGGGAAGCCGCCAGCGCAGTCCCGTACAAGCCGGAGGGGACGCTCCGCGCCCGGAATCCCTGGACAGCAATCGGGGGCATCCTCCCGCCGCCGACTTCCCGGACAGGAAAAATCCCCGGCCTCAGGGTCGGGGATCGAAATTATTCCGTCACGGCGGCCTGCACACCCGGCGGGGTCAATACTGCTCCTGCCCGTTGGGAAAATCGCACGATTTGACGTCCGTGATATACTGCGACACGGCGTCCGACATGACGGTATACAGGTCGGCATAGCGGCGCAGGAAGCGCGGCGAGAAACCCTTGTTGATGCCCAGCATGTCGTGGATCACCAACACCTGCCCGTCGCAACCTCCGCCGGCGCCGATGCCGATGGTCGGCGCGGAGATTTCGGAGGTGACGCGGGCGGCCAGCGCCGCAGGAATCTTTTCGAGCACGATGCCGAAGCACCCCGCATCGCTCAGCAGGTGGGCGTCGCGGACGAGTTTCGCTGCCTCGGCCTCCTCCTTGGCACGCACGCTGTACGTCCCGAACTTATGGATCGACTGCGGCGTCAGCCCCAGGTGCCCCATGACGGGTATTCCGGCCGAAAGGATGCGGTTAACCGATTCGAGGATCTCTTCGCCGCCCTCGATCTTCACGGCATCGGCCTCGGTCTCCTTCATGATGCGGATGGCCGAGTCGAGCGCCACCTTCGAATTGCCCTGGTAGGTTCCGAACGGCAGGTCGACGACGACCAGTGCACGGCTAACGGCACGCACGACCGAACGCGCATGGTAAATCATCATATCGAGGGTAATGGGAAGCGTGGTTTCGTAACCGGCCATCACGTTGGCCGCCGAGTCGCCCACGAGGATCACATCGATACCCGCGGCGTCGACGATCCTGGCCATCGAATAATCGTACGAGGTCAGCATGGCGATCTTCTCGCCGCGCTGCTTCATCTCCGTCAGACGGTAGGTGGTCACTGCCCTGACAGTACTTTCTACAGACATAGTTTACTACGAACCCGATGGATTATTCAACATTTCATTCGTTCGCAAGGTTCCGGTATGGAATCCATCGGATTCGTATTACGGCGCAAAAACGCCAATTCCATATCGACAATCCTTCCAAACCTCCCTTTGAAAAGGGAGACTTATCAACACCTGTAAACCGGGGTGATAGCGCAAGCCGGGTGCAAAGCCAAATTTATCTGTTTTGCCGGGGCGCAGCTAAACCGAGGTTCAGCGCGGCAAAGTTAACGCTTCGGCCGGATTTGGCAAAAAAAATCCCACAAAACGACACCGCCCGAAACCGAAACGTTGATCGAATGCTTTGTCCCGGCCTGCGGGATCTCGATCGCACCGTGGCACATGTCCACGGCCTGCTGCCCCACGCCCATCACCTCATTGCCGAACACGAGCGCATATTTCACGCCCGGCTCCGCCCGGAAATCGCCGAGCATCACGGCTCCTTCGACCTGCTCGACGGCATAGACCCGGTAGCCTTCGGCGCGCAGGCGGGCAATGCACTCCTCCGTCGTCTTGTGATAAGTCCACGGCACGGTCAGTTCGGCACCGAGCGCCGTCTTGTGGATGTCGCGGTTGGGCGGCGTCGCGGTGATGCCGCAGAGGGCGATGCGTTCCACGGCGAAAGCATCCCCCGTGCGGAAGAAAGCCCCTACGTTCTGCAACGAACGGACGTTGTCGAGCACCACCGCGACGGGCATTTTCTCCATCGCGGCGAACTCCCCGGCCGAGGGCCGGTTCAGCTCTTCGTTGGTGATTTTACGCATAACGTATGCAAATGAGTGATTTCGGGGTCAAAAGTATCACAAATTTGGTAAAAAGGCAAATGTAAGCATTGGTATTGATAATCAGGTAGTTTTTCTATCCAGTTCACTCTATACAGGTTGTCGAATCGGTAGTCGGCGGCATCGTCAAGCGTGGGTTCAGTTACCAAAGCATTACCTCGTTCGGGAATGCCTTTTATTTCCTAAAATAGTGATTTACCGTCTATTGCATTTCCATTCATCTTGACCGAAGACTCTGCGGAAATTAGTTTTGTATCCCTAAAAAAGCAGAGTTATGCGCAGCACATTCAAGGTTCTGTTCTACCTGAAAAGGAACAAGAAAAAAACACAGTCTGCGGTTCCCCTCATGGGCCGCATCACGGTCAACGGTACTATTTCGCAATTCAGTGCGAAGCTCACGGTTCCGGAGTGTTTGTGGGAAGTCCGCGGCGGCCGTGCCAAGGGGCGGAGTCTCGAAGCCGACCGTATCAACCGCCATCTGGACGATATCCGCTCGCAGCTCGACCGTCATTATCGGGATATCCGCGACCGGGAAAGCTATGTGACGGCCGAGAAGGTGAAGAACGCCTGGCTGGGATTCGGGAAGCGTTACCGCACCCTGCTGTCCACTTTCCGCAGCTTTACGGACGACCTGCACGGCCGTATCGGCGTCGACCGTTCGAAAAACACGTGGTACCGTTATCTTGCCACGATGAAACACCTGCAAGCGTTCCTTACTGTAAAATACCGTGTGAGCGACATCGCCCTTGCCGAACTGGAACAGTCCTTTATCGAACAGTTCCATGTTTACTTGAGAACGGAATGCAATCTCAAGCTTACGAGCATCTGCCGTTATCTGGACTGCCTGATCAATGTGGTCAAAGTCTCCTTCAACGACGGAATCATGCCCCGCAATCCGTTCGCCTCGTACCGTTACAACGAACCCACGCCGGAGCGTGCTTTCCTGAACGAGGAAGAGATCCTCACGCTTCAGCATGCCGCGCTCCGCACGAAGAAACAACGTATGATCCGCGACCTGTTCCTCTTCTCCTGTTTTACGGGCATCTGCTACGCGGATCTGAAAACCCTTGCATGGAAACAGCTCGAACAGGATACGCACGGCGACTGGTGGGTCACAGGCAACCGCTGCAAGACGGACACACGGTACGTGGTCAAACTGCTGCCTGCTGCCTTGTCCATTCTGGAACGTTACCGGGACGGCACGGATTATGTCTTTTCTTTTATGCCGCATCTGAATACGGTCGACCGTTCCCTGAAACGGATCGCTGCCTTGTGCGGCATCGAAAAGAAGCTGACCTTTCATGTCGGACGCCATACCTATGCCACGACGATCTGCCTGATGAACGGCGTGTCGCTGGAAACGCTCTCGAAGATGCTGGGGCATAAACGCATCACCACGACGCAGACCTATGCGAAGGTTACCCAGCCGATGATCGACCGTGAGGTGGAGATGCTCAAAATAAAGTTGGCGGATAAATTCATGGCTGTATAAAAATAGCGGACAGTTGGGAAAAACGATAAGGAGCCATGTGAGAACAGCATATATCGTCTCACCCTTAAAAGCAAAAAAGTCTGATATATCCCTGTAATCTCTTTCCGCCGGCAGGAAATATATCGCCGGAGATGAAAATACGCAAGGCCATGCGAATCGCCCGAAGGGCGAGCCTTGCGTATTTCCATCTTCGGCGTTTTGCTGGACGCTACCGTCGGAAAAGGCGGCTTTCTGCGCCCCGGAGGCTACCCAACGGGCTATTGACTCTACGACACGCATATCAGAAACCCAAAGTAATCGGTCATTGCATTGCCTGTTCAAAACGGTTGTCTGTTATTCTTCTTTTCGTGGAGATAATTCAGCTCGTCGCTGTAAATTCCGATTACAAAGCGCAGCATATTGTCGACCAAGGCCGTTAATCTTGTATTATCGTTTCCCAGCAGGTGGAGGATTTCCGATACTTTGTGCTTGGTTTGGGCGCTGACATAGATCGCCGAACGGTTACGGCAATCCACCGGTGCGAAGAAGGTGCGTTCGAAGTCCGGCAGCGAGAGCTTTTTACGACGGAAGCCGGCAGGCTCCTTTCCAGTAGTCGTTTGGGTGTTGACGTCTGTTTTTTCAGTCGTCGGTGCCGATGCTTCGGATACCGTTTCCGATGTGTTTTCCTCGGGAGCGTCCGTATTTTTCTCTTCCGGGTCGGGAATCCGGCGGACGACTTTCGAGTCCAAAGGAGCTTGTCCGGCGATCATCTGACGCATCAGTTCCTCGGCGGCTTCGATACAGGGACGCTTTGAAGGTTTCGGTGCGAGTTTGTCTTTTTCTTTGAATGAATCCATGGTACAATGTTTTTGAGATTGATTGTTAGCTATATGGTCGTAAAGCGTGTATGTTTGCTTCGTTGGATTAAACCATTCAAAATACCATTATTGACTTTCGAATCCATAGGAACCCTCTGGCGATCATCTGACGCATCAGCTCCTCGCCGACTTCGATACGGGGACGCTTTGAAGGTTTTGGTGCGAGTTTGTCTTTTTCTTTTAATGAATCCATGGTGTAACGTTTTTGAGATTGATTGTTCGTTTTGCAGTCGTAAAGCATGTATGTTTGGTTTTATGTTTTAAACCATTCAAAATACCGTTTTCTGTTTCATGCGGTTTATATCGGGATAATGAACGGAATAAG
>NZ_FR893468.1:77275-81651 GCF_000435435.1 Alistipes sp. CAG:29
CACCGAGGGTTTGTTTTGGCGCCCGCACGGTTGTAATATTGCACCGGGAAAGACCCGCCCTCGGAGGCCGTAGCGGAGGCTTTTCAAAGTTTTTACAAAAAATTTTCCACCGCGGATTTTTGTTTTCGCCAGAAAACAGCGAGCTGTACCTTTGTCCGACAAATTGACATTTGTCCGACAAAGGTGCTCGCTCTGCGAGGCCGGGGTCGCTCCCGAGTCGCGACCCTTTTTTAAGCTATCTATGGATACCAACCGAAAACTGACAGACATAACCGACAGGAAGCCCCGAACACCGAGTTACAAGTATTCTTTCCGGCTCAATGAAGAGCAGCATATCCGTTTCAACGAGCTGCTCTGCAAAGCTGGACTGGAGCATAACAGAAGCCGTTTTATCGTCAAAAGAATCTTCGCCGAGGAGTTCGTCGTCATCAGACGCGACCCTTCGAAGGTGCAATTCATCGCACGGCTTAACGACTTTTATTTCCAATTTCAAAAGCTCGGGAACAACTATAACCAGATTGTAAAAGCCATCAATTCGCACTTTTCCAACGTCGCGATCCCGCATCAGATCGCCGCATTGGAACAGCGAACGAGAGAATTAAAGGCTCTGAGTATCGAGATTCTGAGCCTTGCAAAACAGGCTAAGAAATGGTTGCGAATATAAGATCGGGTTCTTCGCCCGACCGACAGCGTTATCGGAATCAAATATAGAATTGCACGCTTGCTCGTTACCTTGGCCCGGCAACTTTAACAACAACAAACGTATGGCAAGCGTAAAAGTAAAATTCCGGGCCTCGTCCGTTGCGGATCGGGAAGGCCGACTGTTCTATCAGATAATCCATAACCGTGTAACCCGGCAGATCAGCAGCGGTCATAAGCTGTTTCCGTCGGAATGGGAAGTTCTGCAGCGGAACATACTCCCGCCGAACTGCGAAGGCCCCCGGCACGCTTACCTTGTCGCATTGAAGAGCCGGATAGCGGACGACAAAGCCCGTCTGGAACGCATTATCTCCCGGTTGGAGCATACGGGCGAAAGCTATACTGCCGGGGATGTGGCGGCACGCTATCTTACGCCTCCGGATGCCGGCGGCTTTCTCTCTTTCGCACGGAGCCTTGCCGGGCAGTTGAGACAGATCGGGAAAATCCGCACGAGCGAACGCTACACGACCGTCTTGAACAGCTTCGGGCGTTTCCGCAGAGATGTCGAGGTGCCGTGGGATGAGGTGGATTCCGACCTGATGATCGAATACGAAACTTATCTCAAATCGAGGGGCGTATGCCCGAATACCTCTTCCTACTATATGCGGGGGCTGCGTGCCATTTACAACCGTGCTGTCGAAAAGGGAATGACGGTACAGCGCGATCCGTTCAAGTACGTTTACACGGGCATCGGCAAAACGGTCAAGCGGGCGGTACCTTTGAAAGTCATCCGCCGAATCCGGGATATGGACTTGGCGCTGTTCCCGGCGATGGATTTCGCCCGCGACATTTTCATGTTCTCATTCTACACCCGGGGAATGTCGTTCATCGACATGGCTTATCTGAAGAAGAAAGACCTGCAAAACGGCATACTCTCTTATCGCAGGCAGAAAACGGGACAGCAATTGTTCGTCAAATGGGAAAAACCCATGCAGGAAATTGTCGACAAATACGATACGGTCAGCACTCCCTATCTGCTGCCGGTGATTAAAGACATGAATGCCGACGCCCGCCGGCAGTACAAGAATGCGGCGCATCTGGTAAATGACAAATTGAAAAAGTTGGGTGTGCGATTGGGACTGGACATACCCTTGACGAGCTACGTCGCCCGCCACGGGTGGGCCTCCATCGCCAGGAGCAGGAACATCCCGCTTGCGACCATCAGCGAAGCAATGGGGCACGATTCTGAAAAGACCACGCGAATTTATCTCGCCTCTTTGGACACATCTTCCGTAGACAAGGCGAACAGCCAAATCCTGAAAGCATTGTAGCTGCATAAAAGTCTGTCTTCATCCAACCGGATTTCATTCGGAAATCTCTTTTAAGATTTATTCTTGAAAGAGATATTTTTTCCGGCGGATCAATCCACCGGAAAATCGCTCTCTCCGGAAGGAATAGGTGGGTCGGTAGCGATAATTAAAGAAATAAACGACGGTTAAGTTCCCGAAATAGCATTTAACGGACTGACAGATAGATACAACTTCTCTTTCCGAGAGAAATATCATACTGCCGCAAAGTTATGAAAAATATGAAATACGACAACGAAATCCGGTGAAAAATAAAATTATCCCGGTCATTTCAGTTCGGAATGTTGAGCCATTAATAGAATTTGTTGAACCAATCCTGAGGCTTTCGTGTGTAAGGCGCTGATAATAAACGCCAATCATTTCGCTATTTCTCTCGGAAAGAGATGTATCGGCAGAGGGAATCCGCCAAAGGAAATCACAAACAGCCTGCGACCGGTAAGAATGAGGTGCAGAGGCATTTCCGACGGACAATTCCGACTGACCGGGAGGGTGGGAAGAAAGATAAGGTGTTGTGTGATAGACTACTTCTCTCCGCAAGAGAAATATTGACGAACGCAAAGTTATGCAATTTAATGGAAATAACGACCAAAACCGGATGAAATTTTCGTCTGCCGAATTCGCCAAAAGATTTTTGGCCGACAAATGTTGTGCAAGCAAACAGTTTTCCGAGTGCAAATTTTGCATGGTTTTCAGATAGTTATAACCAATTATATCCATTGCTCTTTCTCTTGCGGAGAGAAAGAGCGTAAAACGAGCAGAATATCTTTTTACGGATTTGCGGAATAGATGATTGGTATTCCGGCGGAAATAAACATAAACGACTGTAATACATGCCAATATACAGATTGGCATGAACTAAAGGCATGTGCCTTTACAGAAAGGACAAACATAAGTAATGTATGGACATCGCCTCGCCCAATACAGAAGAACTCACGACCGCCCGCTGGTTCGTCATGCGGGCTTACAAAAGCGAAAAGAGAGCGGAGGAAAAACTCAAAGGTAAAGATGGATTGGAATATTTTATTCCGAAATATTATGCTGTAAGAGTCTATCACGGAGTGAAATCGAAACGCCTCGTTCCGGTCATTCCGAATCTCGTATTCGTACATGCCAGTCGCATACAGATTACGGAATTTAAGAAACGCTATAATTTCCTGCAATTCGTGATGTGGGAGAAAAGTACGGGCTTGGAATATCTCGTTGTTCCAGATGACCAGATGGAGAGTTTTATCAGGGTTTCATCCCAATACGAAGAAAATATCTCCTACTACAATCCGGATGAGCTCGACCTTCGAAAAGGGCGCCGGGTACGCATCCACGGAGGTAAACTCAATGGAGTAATGGGTGTATTCATGCAGGTGCAGGGCAAAAGAAACCGCAGGGTCGTCGTCCTGCTGGAAGGTGTCATGGCCGTAGCCGCAGAGGTGCATCCCGACTTGATCGAGGTTATCTCCTGACTGTAGTTTATCCATTGAGCAAAGCTGATACAATCGAATTAGAAAACTATGAACGGCAAACCGAATGTCGAGCCACCTTGGATGTCGCTGAAACGTCTGATCGAAACCCGTATGGTCGAGATACTCTGCAAAGAACAGGGCAACAGAAAGTATATCCGCTTATACGGCGCCGGAGAATATTGGCACGCCTACGAAGAGTCGGCCTGTCAGTTAAGCCGGATATTCACGGAATGTGAAACGGCACTTTTCAGGCATAAGGACTACCCCTTTCCAGTGGTTATGGTCAGCATCCCCGACAGTGAATTACGGACTTACATCCGGCAGCATATCCCGGTATGCGACAAGCCTGATTACAAAAAACTGCTGGTCGCGGAACTTTCCGTCTCGGAATACCGCGCATGGCATGAACACGCGGTGAAAGAGTTTTTGTAATTCCTTACGATTGCCGATGACTGATCCGAAAACCGTTATTTTCAACGAATATGGAAACGATACGTGCATTCATTTTATTCGTCATTCGAATATGCTAACTGACCGGAATCGCTATCTTCGATGGATCGACGGACTGTGAATTCAAACAACGAGTAAAATCGAACATTTTCACGCTTCTGTATGCTTTACCGCTTGCTGTCACGGCTGGGTGCTGAAAAGTACCTGTCGTCAAGTTACTTTTCGTCGTGGTTGATTTTGGCCATCGATACCGTTGTATCTGTTTTTTCGACGTTTGTCGCCTACCTTTTGATCCGGGGGCTTTTCCCGCATCCTGTTTTCACGGTCTGGTACGGCGTGTGGCTTCTGGCTGGTTCGTGCGTGTTGAGCGTCATCACGTTCATTCTGTTCCGTACGTTCCGGAGCGTCATCCGCCACACGACCCTTCGTGAAGTGTGGAAACTCGGCGCCGCGGTCCTGCTGA
>NZ_FR893469.1:0-509 GCF_000435435.1 Alistipes sp. CAG:29
GTAGCGCTCCGGCTGCTGTTCCGACATATCCGTCTGGTCGATGTTGAAAACCGGGTAATAGCGCATCACGGGCAGCACGTCGTATTGCCGCCGCTGCTCCTGCGGCAGGCGGTAATAGTCCGCCAACTCAATCTTCTTGCGGGTCTCCTTATGGCGGATATACAGTTTCCAGAAGAAGACCGGGAACGAACCGGAGCCTTTGAGGATGTTCAGACCCTCCTCCTTGGCCTGCTTGAACGTCATAAAAAGCGGCGTACTGTAGCCTGCGATCTCCGAGAGGAACAGCAGCATCAGGATATTCCCGCCCCGGTAGGGCGTGCCGCGCAGGTTGCGCGGAAGACCGTGCGCGAGGTCGGCGATCCACGGCTTGCGCCACGTTTCGGTAAGCGTCTCCATTTTCTTTATCATCAGCTCCGTCAATTGCGGAGCGATCTTTTCAATAAGGTTCTTGTTCATGGCTCTTTTCTTTAAGTTATTCTTCCTCCGGAGCGGCAGCTTGCCGCCTAAGG
>NZ_FR893469.1:559-994 GCF_000435435.1 Alistipes sp. CAG:29
TGCCGCGCCACCACACGTCGCAGGCGTCGCGGAAAGCCCTGCAATCGTCCTTCGGGCGGAAATTCTCCCGTTTCAGTCCTGTAATAATTTCCCGATCCTCCTCCGTCGTGCCATCCTTCCACCACGGTTCGACCGTATCGGACATCAATTCGCTTTCGCGGATCTGGTACGTGTGCTCTTCGCATCCGTCGCACCACAAATCATCCTGCTCGGGAGCTGCCGGTGCAACTTGTCCCGTATTGCTGTCCACCCATGTTCGGTAGGACACTTCGAGCGAACCGCACTCTTCGCAGCGCCACGGATCGGCGGGCATCTCTACTGTCGGTTTTTCTGCAATAGGTGTCTGTTCCGGAATCTCTGAAATCTTATTCATAACAGTAGTAATGCAAAGACGGAGCAGGCATAACCTGCTCCGTCGGTTTGGACATTTAGTTC
>NZ_FR893470.1:0-2363 GCF_000435435.1 Alistipes sp. CAG:29
TTCAGCATTACTCGATGTCCGACGAGGAAGCGTGGAACGCCGTGATGAATGTCACGCCGGAGCAGATCGCCTACATTCACCGATGCAATATTCTCAACCAAGTCGGCGACCATTTCCGGCGGGACTTCAAAACAGACCTTTTCTTCGACTGGGTGAACAGCCGGGATAAGTCTATTATTCCGGAGGTGGAATTAAAGTACCGAGAGGTTTACCTGCGCCGCAAGGAAAAGATCGACGCCCGTATTGCTGAAATAGAATTGGCCGAAGCTGAAAAGGGAAAATAGGAAATGAACTACATCGAGTTGATAAACCAATTTTGGCAAACACGACGTAGAGTGCGATTGACCAGCGCGGAGGCAGACCTGTACTTCTGCCTGCTGCAAGAGTGCAACCTCCGCGGCTGGCTCAATCCCTTTGAGTGTCCCAACGGGTTAATCTGCGCGACTATCGGTGTGAGCGAATCCACTTTGATAGATGTGCGCAATAGATTACAGCAAAAGGGTTTTATCAAATTCGTAAGTGGTTGTCGTAAGGCGAAATCTCCCGTTTACTCCATTTTATACTTTGAAAATCCAAGTATAAACCCAAGTATAAGCCGGGGTATAAACCCAAGTATAAACCTGAGTAAAGAGGACGACACACCTATATATAGGTCTTTATCTAACGATAAAGACGGCTTAAAACAGAAACAGAAACATATTCCACCTGATTGTCCCCCTGCGGGTGACGGTGAATTACCGCTCGGTATTGTTTCAGAAGATCCCCTAAAAAAAAGGGCGGAGATATGCAAACGGGTACGGGAAACATATCATCGGCATTGCAAAGGGCTTCCGCCCATAAGAACCATGACGCCGAAGCGTCAACAGGCTATCATGGCGCGGATGCAGGAACACGGCGAAGCCGCGGTTATGGAAATGCTCGAAATTGCAGGACGGTCGAAATTTCTTGCCGGGCAGAATACACATCAATGGACAGCTACTTTCGACTGGCTATTTAAACCTACGAATTTCATCAAAACTTTAGAACGGAATTACGATGACAAAACAAAACAATATGACAACGGCCGAACGACTGCTGGCGGGGATCAAAGAAAGTGCTTCACGGGCGAGTATAGCGAGGCCTTTTGAAATCGACATGCGGGAACAGCAAGTTGCGGAAGCTATAACGTACCTGTTTTCGCTCCAGTGTGCGCAGACGGGCAAAGTTGCGGATATTTCTCCGATGGTAGTCAAAGCGATTGAAAAGGCGGCGCATTGGCTTGTAAATCCTGAACGGGTAAGCCTCAAGATACTCGGCACACCGGGTACTGGAAAAACAACGCTGCTTTATGCCATCCGGGAGTTTATTTGGCGCTACAACCAAACGCAACCGTTCGGGCGAGTTGGCCTGCGCATACATCCGGCTCTGATGATTGTAGATGCTTTCCAGCGTAAGGATGCAAACCTTGATCTTAATATGGCCGTGTCGATCCCCGTATTGGCGATTGATGACGTGGGGGTCGAAGCTACGGAGATCAAATATTACGGTTCGGAGTTGCGACCTGTTACCGATATCATCCTGCACCGGAGCAACGAGAACAAACCGACAATCATCGTCAGCAACTTCGGGGAGCCGGATTTCCTTGCGAAGTACGGCGAACGGGTGTTTGATCGGCTCAAGGATATGACGACGATTTTAATGACCGGGGAAAGTAACCGCAGGAACAAATGATTTTGAAACCCCTACATATCCGCTTTCTCGCAGCAATGCAGAATATCGTCGAGGATAAAAAGGCTCGCCGGGTCGTACCGTCTGCGGCGCTCTCTATGGAGTTGGTGCATTTTCTGAAACTTTCCCGCGCGGAAGTCGAGCGGATTGGCGCAGAACTGGCCACCGCTGGGGAGATCAGTACCGGCGACACGATAAATCAGAAATACTACAAACCAAGTAATGAGTAGGCATAACGAATCGAGGCTACAAACGTCTTGCGTTACATGGTTCCGAATGCAGTACCGGAGTTTGGCAAAACTGCTCTTTGCCGTGCCGAATGGCGGTAGCCGTTCGAAAGTCGAGGCGGCGATCATGCAGGGTGAAGGTGTAACGCCCGGAGTGTCGGATTTGATTCTGTTGGTTGCACGAGGTAATTACAACGGCCTATGTATCGAAATGAAAACAGAATCGCGCGGATCCCGGCAGTCCGACAACCAAAAGGCGTGGCAGGTATTGGTCGAGGCGCAGGGTTATAAATACGTCGTGTGTCGTAGCATCGAGCAGTTTATGTCTGAAATAAATAACTATCTGAAATAATGAAAGTCATAGTAACCTTTTCGGGTGGGAAAGACAGCTGTATGAGTTATTACGGATTATGCGAATAAAACAATAAT
>NZ_FR893471.1:0-3072 GCF_000435435.1 Alistipes sp. CAG:29
TGCACGTTGCAGTCCATGCCCTCGGATATGGTCATGCGCTTTTCCAGTACAACGGCGCGGGGGAAGTTCTTGCGGATAAATCCCTTATCGACGAGCCGCTGGGCGAATTGTTCGAGAAATCGTTCTTGTGTGATTGTCATGTCAGTTAGGTATTTGTCGTTGTTCACTCTGCGAGTAGATCGCCATGCTTACCAGCTCGTCGATCATGCGGGAATCTTTCTGCTTATTGAGAAAGGCGTTGTAGACATTGCGCAGCCGTTCGGGAGGAATGCGGTTGAAGTTGTCGGACTTCGTGGCCCGACACGCAATCGCTTTGATGTCGGCGATGTTCTCCGGCTTGCCCTGCATCCGCAGCCAGCCGCCGATGGCCGCGATCACCTGCTTGCGCAGGCGGTCGAGTTTCACCGCATTGCTGTCGAGGCGCTTTTCGAGCGCGCGGCAGATGTTCATCAGATCGTCGTTGTTGATGTCCGCAGAACTCTCGACGCCGTAGCCTTCGATGATCGCGGACTTCTCCTCGGCAGACAGGCGCAGCCTGCTGCATAGGGTGTGGAACTGCCGCAGCAGCCACTTTTGTTGTTTTTCCATTACACTTGTTGCCATATTATTCAGTTATTCAATGTTTGCCAAATATTCCGCTGCGCCTTCCTCCCATATCACGAAGTCCTCGCCGCCTTCGCCCTTTTCCCGGTCCTCGAACCGCGTTGTCGTGAACACCTTGTACCCCTCGACGTGCATCTTGATATCGGACAACTTGCGGATTTTCTCGGCGATGGCGGGCGACGGTTTGCCCTTGTCGTCCTCGTGCGCGAGAAACACGAACAGCTTGTTCGGGTAGTCGTTCACCAGCTTTTGATAGTCCGACATCCGCAGCCCGATCAGACACATCACCGAGTCGATGATTACCACGTTCGGACTCTTGCGCTTCGCCAGCCGCGCCCGCAGTTCCGGGATGCCTTCCTTGTCGAGCAGGATCACCTTTGCGCCGACGGCCTCCATGCCGACCCGGTTCCATGCCTTTTGCAGCGAGAGCGACAACCCTTGTTCGAGGGAGTCGAAGGCCACCTTATCGACGAAGTTCGTGAGGTACTTGGCGAGTTGCAGGGCAAACGTCGTTTTACCTACACCGGAATTGCCGAAAATCAACCACGACCCCTTTAATTCGGGACAGCCGAGGGCCGCCTTGAACGCGCCCTCGAACGGGGCCGGGTTGAATTTCGCATCCGCGACGTTCTTGTTGCTGATCGCCTTTGCCATTTAAAGAGCGTTTAATTACCGTTTAAAGCCTCTTTTTTAGCTGCGTGAACACGCCGTTTCACGCGTCGCAGATCGCACTCGCAATCGTCGATGATCTCCTCGATGGTCGCCCGGTCCGTGACGCCGTTGGCGATGCACACGGCGGCAATATCCTCGTTGTTCACGACGGGCATCGGGACGAACTTCCGTCCTACACGCGAGTAGATTTCCTTGTAGCCTTTCCGATTTGCCTTCACGCCGCGCGTGATGCGCTTCTTGAGGTAGTCGGTCGCGCAAATGACGATGCCGCACTGATCTTCAAGTTTGTTGTACAGGCTGATGAAGAAATAGAGCACCTGATCGCTCAACTTGTCGGCCTCGTCCATGACGATAATCGGCGTAGCCTTGCGCTTGAGGTTGTAGACGGCTTCGGAAACCATTTCGGCAACCGTGCTGCCCGTAGCTTCGACGCCCATCACCTGCAACAACTCGGCGAAGAACTGTTTGCGATTCCAGTACTCCGAGCAGGACAGCACGAACACGTCGCGGTGCTGGCGGGCGTATGTCTGTATCGCCTGCGACTTGCCGCACCCGGCATCGCCCGTCACGGCCAGCACCAGCGCGTTCTCCTGCGCATCTTGGAGCAGGTCATACATACGGGTATAGCCTTGGGTCTGTATAACAACCCATTTGCGCGGGTCGTAACCGATCTGCGCCGCGATATTACGCCACATCTCCTCGGTGATTAACTCCCAGTTCCCGTTAAAGATTTGCGAGATTGTAGCGGCGCTTACGGCGTTGAGCGATGCGGCGGCCTTGTTTTGGCTGCCCTTCAAATCGCAGTACGCTTTCAGCAGGTCCGCGATGGCTTGTTTTTCGGTGTCTTTCATATCAGTAGAGATTAAATATTGATTCTTTCTTTGCGGGTTTCGGAGCGATCTCCTCGACGGTCTTAACCTCGATCTCCTTCACATTCACGGCCGCGAGCCGCCGGGCGTTGCGCTGGTCCTTGTGCTGGCCTCGTGAGTCGCAGAGCACCGCGCGGGCAAGGGTGTTGTCGAGTTGCGGGTTGTGGGCGAACAGTTGCTCGACTCTTTCGCCCGCAATGGCGAGCTGGCCCTTTACGTGACCTTCGAGCTGCGTGTTGTATTGCTTCACCCGCGCAAGCTCCGCGGCGTCGCCCTCGGTCCGCTCCACCAGCGCCATCGGCTGCACGTATTTGCTTTCGAGCATGAACCGCAGCGCACCGTCATCGCTCACGGCCAGCACTTGGTCGAGATTGTCCGGGTCATACTTCACGTTCCAGCGAATGTGCGCATACTGCCGGAAACGCAGGTCGAAGCAGTCGTAAGACCTGCGGGCGCCGAGCAGTTTCACATTCAGCCCCGAACCTTCGAGGGCGTTCTTGTAGCCCGTTTCCGCGCCGAAGTTGAGCAGGTATTGCTCCGTCGAGAGCGGCAGACGGCGGTTTTCGGGAACCTCGGCCCACAGTTTCAGATAGTCGGCACGCTTGGCGGCACGTTCCGCCTCGATGATATTTTCGATCTGCATCCGGCAGCCCGCCTCGTCGGGGAACTCCTTGCGGTAGGCGTTCAGCGCGTCGGCGTTCGGCTGTTTTTTCTTGTCCGAGGTGATACCGAAGCCCGACCAGTTGCGGCACAGTTGGCAGTAGCCCTCGTTCAACGAACGAAAGTACCGCTCGACGGGTTTCGACTTGGCGTTCTTCACGCGGGCGGGCGTCACCTTGTCGCCAGCGACCGCATAGATCGGGAACATGGCTTTCATCGCGTAGTGGTCGCTCTGTATTTGGTTGGCCCGGTAGCGCTGGCCGAACAG
>NZ_FR893472.1:0-168 GCF_000435435.1 Alistipes sp. CAG:29
ACATGAAACGGACGCAAAAACACATCGCTATGGAAGACAAGCAACTGAATGCCGCCGAGAGCATCGCGCTCATCAGCCGCATGATCGACAATACCCGCAACCGCATGGTGCGCAACTCGGGACGGCCGTTCCTGGTCTGGGGATACGTGACCGTCTTCACGACGCTCC
>NZ_FR893472.1:181-8123 GCF_000435435.1 Alistipes sp. CAG:29
TTCACGACGCTCCTGGTCATGGGTGCGGTATACTATTTCCAGGATCCGAAATGGAATATCCTGTGGATGGTGCTCCCCGTTTTGGGCGCATTGCTGATGTGGCTGACACGCGACAAGCATACCGAGGGCAAAGTCAGCACGTTCGTCGACCGCGTCATCAACAACGTATGGATGGTGACGGGCCTTACGGCGTGGTTCGTCAGTATGCTCACGCTATTCAGCCAGATACGGCTGCCGATCCTGTTCATCATCCTGCTGACGATGGGCATGGGAACCACGATCACGGGGCTGATCATCCGGTTCCGCCCGGCGACCGCCGGCGGTGCGGCGGCGGTCGTCCCCGCCTCCGTGTCTCTCATCGCGGGGGGGGGCTCCCGTTTCGCTCATCGTGAGCGGGTACTGGATGCCCACCCTCTTCGCCGTCGGATTCGTCGTGATGATGATTATCCCGGGGCATATCCTCAACTACAAGTCGAACCATACGAACGGATAACGCAATGGACGGACAGAAAATATCCGAAACGGAAGCGCTGGACATCATCGCCCGCGTCTTCGACCGCAATATGCGCCGCATGAATTACGTACGGGGCGAATTGTTCATCTGCTGGGGAGCGCTGCTCAGCCTCACGGCACTGGCCGAATACGGGCTTTACCGCTGGACAGGCGACGTGCGCGTGCTGTGGAGCTGGCTGGTTCCGCTGGTCTGCGGCTATATTTGGACGGTTCGCAATTCGCGGCGGAAGGCCCTCGTCCGCACGGGGTTCGACGACCTGCTGATCCTGATATGGGGCATGCCGGCGATGATCTCGGCCGCCGCGATCGTCTATGCCGTAACCATCCCCGGAAACACGATAAACCCCGTAGGCGTCATGCAACTGCTGCTCGGCACGGCACTGGCCATCACCGCCGAATTCTACCGGGGCAAAGGTTCCCGGCAATCGGGGTCGTTCGCAGCGTTGCTCATGCTCTCGGTCTTCGAGCTCATCATGGCGTTCAACTATACGTTCCGCATGCCGTTCGACGCCCAGGGCGGAACATGGATGCTCGAACTCTCCGCCCATGGCATACTGCTCGTACTGCTACCCGGTTTTATCCTCCGCCACATAACCCGCAAGCAATGTTCAAAGAACTGAATCCCCTGTTGCATTCGGAACTGAGACTGGCCGTGATGTCGATCCTCATCGGGGTCGAGAGCGCCGACTTCGTCTTTATCCGGCAGCAGACAGGGGCCACGGCGGGCAACCTTTCGGTACAACTGGACAAGCTGGCGAAGGCGGATTATATCGAAATCGAAAAGACCTTCCGCGGGAAGATGCCCTGCACGGTCTGTCGCATCACGGACACCGGGCGCGATGCCTTCGCCGAATACGTCGCGGCGTTGCAGACCTACATAAAAAGATAGCCCCGAAACACCCCGCAGCGGAACGCCGCGTTTGTTGCCGTCCAGCGCTGAATCCCCGCTTGGCGGGGATTTCTGCCGTAGCAGAGGCAACAGCACCCCGGAAGGGCATCCGTATCCGAATTTACATCGTGCAGAAGAACGTCACCAGGAACGGGACGCTGAAATCGAGCACGCAGCCGTGGAAGACCGACACCACGGCATAGGGTTTCCCTGCGGACTGCGTGATGATCGGCAGGGTGGTATCGAAAGTCGTGGCTCCGCCGATCGAGACGGCGGCCAGCGGCCCGAACCACCGGGCGACAAGGGGTGCGGCCAACAGCGTGAACAGCTCGCGCATGACATTGCAGAGCAATGCCACGGTTCCCAGCTCCGCACCCCGGAAATCGGCGATGAAGATACTCGAAAGCGAGTAGTAGCCGAACCCAGCGCCGACGGCCATCGTGTCCCCGGCCGTAAGCGGCGGCAGGAGCAGTGTCGACAAGGCAGCGCCGGCCAGCGTACCGACGGCCGTCATCACGGGCAGCAGCGCCAGCCGCGGATCGAGCCGCCGGACACGTCCCGCGAGGGTCGTATCGTTGCCGAGGGTGATCCCCACGCAAAACATCAGGGCATAGAGCACATAGGCGCTGAGGCGCGACCCCGCCACGTCGAACGGCAAGGCGGAGGAGAGCCCCGCCAGACATCCTGCGACGAAAAAGGCGACGATCACCAGACTCCCCCGCAAGGCGCCCCACATCGAAAGCGCCGCGTCCGCCCCGCTTACGACGTGCTCCCCCGCAATACGCCCGGCGTTCTGTCCGGGACACTCCACTGCAACGGCCGGCCCGGGCATTCCCGTACCGGCAGAGGTCGTAACGCGCGGTTGCGGCGCCTCGATCCCCGCAGCGACAGCCCCGGCCTGTTCCGGCATCCCTTCTGCGGGAGGCCGGGATGCGGTTCCCCGCCGGACGCAGCGCCACAACAGCCACGACATGCAGATACTGCCCGCGACCGAGCATGCGAAGATGACGAAGGCCGTGCGTCCGAGGGTCGCCATACCACCCACGACGGCAGGGTCGGAACCGACTTCCAGTCCCAGCAGGAACAGCAGGAGCCAGATAATCACGGTAATCATACGGGAGACGAATACGAGGCGCCAGCTCGACAGCAGGCGCCCCGCAATGATTCCTCCGATGATGACGGCAAAAATGACAAGCATCGTTTATTCCTGCTTCGCCGTGAGTTTTTCGATCTGTTTATCGGCCTCGGCCGCAAGTTTGTCGGCCTGTTTGCGGGCTTCCTCGACCAGTTTGTCTCCGGCCTTCTCGGCAGCCAGCTTGGCCAGCGCACCTTTCTCCTTCGCACCGTCGATAAGCTTCATCCGTTGCGCCTGGGCGGCCTCGACGAGTTTCTCACCCGCCTTCGCGGCCTCGGCCCGGAGGTTGTTGGCCTGTTTGCGGATCTCCTCGCCGAGCGACTCACTGCCCGTGAGCTTCTGAATCTGCTGGTCGACGACGTTCTTCACGGCCTGTTCGGCGGCCTCCTTCACACCGAGCGTGATCTTGGGCGAGGTGAACGTGCCGCCGATACCGACGTTGACCGATTGCAGGATACCGCCCGTCGAACCGGCCGGGAGGGCTACCCTGGCCGTATAGTCGATGGTCTGGTCGAGCCCCGTCGAACCCGACATGTTGATCCTGATGTCGCCCATCTTCAGGTCGAAAGGCTCCGTAGCGATACGTCCGTCGCGGATAGCGAAGCGGATAGCCACGTCCTTGGCCTCGATCTTACGCAGGTTGTCGTTGTTGAGCGCCTTGGCCAGTGCATCGAACGCCTCAATGTTCTGGATGCGGATATTGGCCGACTTGATCTCGCCCGTGGCGTTGACCGACTGCAGGTCGGGCGACATCTGCGCATCGAGCGTCGCGGACATATCGAGCGAAAGCGAATAGTCGCCGCCCGTCTTGGCAAAGACCGGGACGAGTTTCTGCACCATCTCCAACTCGTCGAAGGTCTTGGAGAACGATGCCCCCGAAAGCCCCAACGAGAGTTTCAGCGCCGGGCGCTGCGGATCGGAGGCCGTCGAGTAGCTGCCCGATGCGGTAGCCGTACCTCCGAAGAGCTGCATACGCAGGCGGCTGAGCGACAAAGTTCCGTCCGCCATGCGCATTTCGCCGGTGATGCCGCCGATGGTCATCTTCTGGAACAACACCTTCTGCAACTCGGTATTGAGCGAAAGGTCGAGGTTGCGCGGGACTTCGAGCGCCTGCGCGGGAGCAGGGGACTCGGCGGGCGCCTGGGCAGCAGCTTCCCCGCCGGCGGTTTCTTCGTCGGCCGGCATGGCATCCATGATCTCGTTCAGGTCGAGCAGGTCGGATTTCACGTAAAGGCGCCCGGAGAGCTTGTCGCCCCGCAGCAGGTAGCCGATATACCCCGTAAGCTGGCCGTTGGCCGCAAGGTCGCTCTTACCCACGGTCACGCCGAACTCGCCCAGCGTCATCGACGCCGGGGTGATCGTAGCCGCGGCACGGCGGATATGCACCGCGGGCAGGCCGGGCATAGAGAGGCCGAGTTTCTCGACGACGAATGTCCCCGAGGCCCCGATCTGTCCGTAACGGGCCTTCTCGACATCGGACATGCGCCCCGAAACCTTCACATCGGCGCTAATCAGTCCGCTCAGGGCTACATCCTCACCGAGCGGGTAAACCTCTTTCACCGCCCCCAGGTCTACCCGTCCGTCGGCCGCAGCACGGAATACCGGATCGCTGACCAGGTTCGTCGCATAGAGCGATGCCGAAAGCGTGTTTCCCGCCATGCGGAGCGTGAATTTCGAAAGGTCTACCTCGGTCTTATCCATGACGCCGCCGGGGTTGGCTATCCGTGCGGCGATATTGATTCCGTCGACCGCCTTGGGCAAAGACGAATACTGGAAACTGCCGTTGCGCACCTCGGTCTTGAGTTCGAAGGCCGGGAGCGCCGCCCCGCGCATCTCGCCACGGGCCCACAGCGCCATCGAAAGTTCGCCGGAGGCGGACAGGTTGCGGAAATCGCGGGTATAGAATGCCGGGACAAGCGAAAGCACGTCCTTGAACTGCACCTTGTCGCATCCGGCCGTAATATCCATAGCCACGGCATCGTCCTTCATTTCGGCCCAGCCGTCGAGCGTAAGCTCGATCGCATTGAGGCGCAGACGGTTCCGGGAGAAGGTAAAACGGTTGTTCTTCAGGTCGGCCGCGATTACGGCGTCGAGCTCCGCCTCGGCGTCGCTCAGCAGCGGAATTCCGCCCGAAACCAGCCGCACGGCACCGGCCGTAAGCCGCAGGTCAAGGTCGGTCTGGTCGGCCGACATGTCGCCCCGCAGGCGGAGGGAGAGGGGTGCCGTCGAAAAACGCATGCCCGTCGAATCGTCTTCATAGCGGATCGTCGCGTCGCTGATCCTGAAATCGCGAATCGAGAGGCTGAACGACGAAGAACCCTCCTCCGAAGCCCCTTCCCCGGCAGCGGGTTCCTCCCCCGAAGCCTTCACGATGTCCCAGTTGACCTTGCCGTCGGCGAGTTTATGCGCGTGCAGCGCCGGTTCGGCGAGGATGACCTTCGTCACTTCGAACCCGTCGTCGCCGAACAGCGACATCGGGTTCACGACGACCGATATGCGGTTCGCGGCAACGATCGTATCGCCTTCGAACGGCCCCGCGCCCACGACGGTCAGCCCTTTCAGGTCGAGCGACGCGCGCGGAAAATGGCGCAGCAGGCTGATGTCGAGTTTTTCGAAATCGACCCGTGCGTCGAGCATCTCATTGGCTTCGCGCTTCACGATCTGGGCGATCTTCCCCCTCAGCAACATCGGGGCGACAAAAGCCGCCACCAGAACAACGGCCACGACAATGGCCACAATCTTCACGATTTTTTTCATTTCCTATCTGTTTTAAAGACGAAAACCGTAGTCCCCGCCTCTTCGAATCCGATTTTACGGTAAAGGGCCCGGGCAGCTTCGCGCGCAGGGTTCGAGGTGAGCATCACCTTCGCGGCACCGATGCGGGCGGCATGCTCCGTGGCAGCCTTCACGAGCGCCTCGCCGGCACCGCAGCCGCGGGCTGCGGCATCGACCACCACATCCTCGACCCATGCCTTCCGGCCCGAGGGTACGTCGTACCACACCAGCGTCAGCACCCCGGCGATCCGGCCATCCAGCCGGGCGGCGAACAGCGCCGCGCCATCGCTGCACACAACACGTTCCATGGCCTGGCGGGAGAGTGCCCCCAGCCGGGGCGAAAGCTGAGGCATGAGCCTTGCGAACGCCTCGGCGAGTTCGTCGGATACCTCTGTCACACACTCTATTTCGACCGCCATGCTTCCCGGATATTTTTCACAAAGTTAATCTTTTTTTCGAAACCCCGGCTTTTTGCCCGTATCCCGGCTGCCATATGCCGAAAAAAGATTACTTTTGTCCCGTTCGGGACAGGCAGGCAAACCGACACCCCGACACGGCCCCGTGCCACCCTGCGGCGGATCGTACGCCGGGCGACCGGTGCAGTTGCGGACAGCCCCCTCCCTCCGGCGCGGAGAAAATGCCCGGGGAGGGACAGGAGCCCGGGCGCCGGCAAGCCCGGGGAATACCCGGGCCGAATCCCGGCCGAAACCGTAAAAAATTATGGAAAACATGAAAAAATATGCATTCCCGCTCGCGGCGTTTCTTTTCGCCGCCTGCAATTCCGGCGAAGAGACCACGACCACACAGATTCAGGAGCCCGTCGCCACGATCCTCGAATACACCCCGGCACCGGGCCAGTTCATCAACGGCACGATGGCCGGGTTCGACCATGTGGCATCGGAGGCAGACGCCCTGCGCTATGCCGCCGACCGCCTCGCCTCGAACAACTGGGTTTCGCTCGGCGGCTGGGGAGGCCGCATCGTGGCGGCCTTCGCGGAACCCGTGCCCAACACGGGCGGATACGACCTCTACGTCAAAGGCAACCAGTTCGACACGTCGTCCGAACCGGGCATCGTGTGGGTGTCGCAGGACGCCAACGGGGACGGAGCGCCCAACGATACGTGGTACGAACTGCGGGGCAGCGAATACGACAACGCCGAAACGATCCGCGGCTACAAGATCACCTATACCCGCCCCGCGGAGGCGGACGCCCCGGTAGCCTGGAGTGACAACGCGGGCGGCAGCGGCACGATCGACCGTGTGAAAGAACATACGCAGGCCTACTACCCCGAATGGCTCGGGGAGCGATTCACATTCGAAGGGACACGGCTGCCGGACAATATCGGAAAAGCCGGGGAAAAATGGACGATGGAGCCTTTTGCATGGGGTTACGCCGACAACTATTCGGCCTCCGACCGCACCGGCATGACCAACCGCCTGCGGATCAGCGACGCAGTAACGGCCGATGGCGCCCCGGCCAACCTCGCACAGGTCGACTTCATCATGGTGCAGACGGGAGTGAATGCCAAAGCGCCTCTGATCGGCGAGGTATCGACCGAGGTGAGCGGCATCGGCTGCTACCGCACCGTCACGAAAAAACAATAACCGCACACGGCGACCCGCCCTGCCCGTGGCGGCATAGCCCCGAATCCCGGAACCGATGACCCTCCGCGACCAACTGCTCGAACTCCAGGAGCCGAAATACATGAAATTCACCGCGGCACTGATGCCGGGCGTGGAAAACGTATTGGGCATACGCCTGCCGGTACTGCGCAAAATAGCCCGCCAGATCGCCGCAGGCGACTGGCGCACATACCTGGCCGAAGCCGAGGATTTCTATTTCGAGGAGCGGATGTTGCAGGGGCTGGTGATCGGCTGCGCCCGCTGCACGCCGGCCGAAAAGCTGGAGTATGTGGCGCGCTTCGTGCCCAAAATCGACAACTGGGCGGTCTGCGACTGTTTCTGCTGGCGCCTGAAGGCAGCCGAACGACAGCCGATGTGGGAATTCATACAACCCTATTTCCGATCCGAAGCCGAATACGACGTGCGTTTCGCCGTGGTGACGGGGCTGGGGAATTTCGTCGACGGGGAGCACCTCGAGGCACTGCTGCAACGGCTCGACGGCGTCCGCCACGAAGCCTACTACGCCCGGATGGCCGTGGCATGGGCGGTGTCGGTCTGCTATGTAAAATTTCCGCAGCGGACACACGAGTGGCTCGGCAGCTGCTCGCTCGACGACTGGACATTCAACAAATCGCTGCAAAAGATCATCGAATCGTTGCGCGTAAGCGACACGGACAAACAGGCGATCCGCGCCATGAAACGGCGCAAATAACCGGAAGGCAGCTCCCGACCGGCAAAACGGCCGCACCTGCCGGGTAAAACCGCTGCGCCTGCTGCGGGCAGAAAAACGGGGCGTGCGGCGCAGATTTGCAAAATAATGTTACCTTTGTGTAAGAAATTCCAAAACGAGCCCCTATGCGCAAACTGGTAATTATCCCGACATACAACGAGAAAGAGAATATTTCGGCGATGATCGACAAGGTCTTCTCGCTGCCCGAGGCTTTCGAAATGCTCGTCATCGACGACGGTTCGCCCCACGGCACCGCAGCGATCGTCAAAAAGCGCCA
>NZ_FR893472.1:8146-10468 GCF_000435435.1 Alistipes sp. CAG:29
AGCAGGAATTCCCTGCGACGTTGCACCTGCTGGAACGCAGCGGCAAGCAGGGGCTGGGCACGGCCTATCTGACGGGGTTCCGCTGGGGACTGGACAACGGGTTCGACTATATCTGCGAAATGGACTGCGACTTCTCGCACAATCCCGACGATCTGGTACGGCTGTACCAGGCTGCGGCCGAAGGGAACGACGTGGTGGTCGGTTCGCGTTACGTGCAGGGCGTGAACGTCGTGAACTGGCCGATGTCGCGTCTGCTGATGTCCTACTTCGCTTCGATGTACGTACGCATCGTGACCCGCATGCCCCTGCGCGATGCGACGGCGGGGTTCGTCTGCTACTCGCGCCATGCGCTGGAGACGATCGACCTCGACGCCGTGAAGATGAAGGGATACGGGTTCCAGATCGAGATGAAATACTCGGCATGGCGGCTGGGACTCAAACTCAAGGAGGTGTCGATCATCTTCGTCGAACGCCGCGAAGGCACCTCGAAAATGAGCGGCGGCATCTTCCGCGAAGCGTTCTTCGGCGTGCTGGGACTCCCGTTCCGTTCGATCAGAAGCGCGAAAAGGCAGTGACAGCCATCCGGCAGGAATACGGACGCCAGCCTCCCGGGAGGCTGGCATTTATGCATACATACTTTACAGCGGAATCCGAGCACCCCGGAAATCAAAACGTAAAGAAATAGTTCATGAAGAAATTCCAGAAGGTGACTACCCCGATGGCAAATAATTTAGCCAGGTAGAAATTCAGTTTCCAGCGTTCGTGCAGCAGATAGATCGTGAGGTTGTTGATCACGAGCCCGACGGCTGCGATACCGAGGAAACGGAGGTATTGCCCGGCAATGTCGGGGTTTTCATTATGGAACGTCCAGATGCGGTTCAGGACATAGTTCGAGGTCGACGCACAGAGGAACCCCAGCGAATTGGCCAGGTACTTGTTCAGGCGCAGCCACTCCTTGCAAAGGTAAGTGATCCCGAAATCAATGAAGACCCCCGAACCTCCGACGACACAGAATTTGATGAACTGCTGGATCATGGTGCGACGACTTCCGTGCGGAGAGGTTTCCCGTTAAACCAATTCGTATACCCATCGCGGCGCAGGGCGAAACCGGCATCGAAACCGGCGCCGGAGAGTTGCTCCGGGACGACGAACCGCACCTCGCGCGTGATGGTATCCCCGGCCGGGATATTGAAATGCTCCCCCGTATCGAATTCCTCGACGCGGAAGCGACCGTGCTTCCAGAGCATCACGAGCGACCGATCCCCGCAGACCCCAATCGCATAGGGATAGGGGTTCGAGATGCGCAGCGTCAAACGCAGCGTATCGCCCGCAACGACCTGTTCGGGCAGCCCCGTAAAGGCAATATCCACCAGGCGCGTCGGATGAAAATGCGGGTCGACGAACCACGAAAAACGTTTGCCGTTGGGCAACACGACGCTCCGGACGCGGCCCGTGGTATCCGCCCCGTCGTAAGGCGTTTCGACCAGCACCTCGTGTCCCGCGAAGCGCGTATCGTCATCGCGGAACTGCCACTGGTGCGTACGGTAGCGGATATTGGGCTGGCAGTAGGCCTCGCCCCCGGTATAGAAGGCGTATTTGGCCGCGACGGCATAGCCATGGCGGAAAACGACGGGGCGGCCGTCGGCGATCCCGGCGATCCGGCCGTAGCTCGCAGGATTGTCGAAGACCTCGAAACGCAGGCCCAGCGGATTGAAGATCATTTCGAGACGTACCAGACCGACCAGCAAAACGGTCGCCAGCCCGGCGCACATCAGGTAACGCCGCGTGCGGGAATGCCGGCGGGCATAGGTGAAAAGCGTATAGATCAGGCCGAAAACGGCGACGATCACCCATTGGGGTTGCACGTAACCGCGAAATGTCGAGAGCAGGAAAAAAACGATGAACGCCACGGGGATAAACTTCAGCGCACGTTCGACGGCGTTTTGCGGCTTCACGGCGATCCAGGCCTTCACGTACAACGGCACGAAGAAGGGATTGAAGACCACCAGCAGGTTGAGCAGGTATTCGGCGACATAATTGGGCCGGAACACCGAATTACGCCCCGCCAGATGATAGGCCAGCGAGGCCCAGTCGTGCTCGTACTGCCACACGAAATGCGGCACGAGCAGCAACAGCGCTACCGCGCCGCTGAGATATAGGGTCGGACGCAGGAACAGACGGGGGGGGGTCGCCGCAAGCGCGAAGAGTACGACCAGCGCCCCGTGGTATTTGCTGTAAGCCATCAGCGCCATGGCAACCCCCATCCAGAGCCATGCACAACGCCGGTTCTCGGAGAACCACTTGAATGTCAGCAGGAACAGC
>NZ_FR893472.1:10486-11616 GCF_000435435.1 Alistipes sp. CAG:29
AGGAACAGCGCGGCGGTCATCATCAGCGGGCCGTCGGGCACGGCGATGAAGCCGTAGAGCTGCAACATCAGCGTCGCGGCCGAGAGGACGACAAAAAGCGCCGCGTCGCGCCGGTCGGCATCCGCGGGGCGGATTATCCGCCATAGTATATAAAGGTAGAGCGGTTGCAGCACCGTAAAGAAAAACCGCACGCCCAGTTCGCCCCCGAAAAGGTGCTCGCCGAGCCAGACCAGCAAGGCGGTCATCGGCGGATGGTCGAAATATCCCCATGCGAGGTTTTCAGCGAACATATGGTAATACGCTTCGTCGTTGGCCAGTTCGGAAAACCCGGCCTGCAGGAGGTTGCACACCCACCACACGCCGAGCCACAAAGCTACCAGGCCGTCGGCGCCGAGCGAAGCATAAGTCTTTTTGAGCGATGCCTTCATACAAGCGACAAAGGTAGCAAAATTTATCGTTTTTGCGCCATTCCCGTCCGAAAGAGAGGGGAGGGGCGAAACAGCTTTCGCACAAATCAGTCCGCGGGGACACACTTTGCCGGTGTAAAAAACGTTTCCGTAATATCGGATCGTTGTTACGGGCCGGCCCCATCGGCGGAAAATCCCGGACAATACCGTGTCCCACAGCCAGATGCCTGCAATGGAAGCGGAAGAGGGAAACACCTGTGGCATGTTACCATATTTGGAAGTCCATAAAAAAATGTTTCAGACAATGACACAACGGATTACAGATGCCTGATTCACAAATCCGGCATTATGTCCCAGAAAAGAAGCCTCCGGAATATCCTCGGCTCCCGAAGCGCAGCAATCGCCAAAGACACCCTAAAAAATACGAATATCAGACAATAAATACATAAAAAGAAACAATATTTATCCTATAAATAGCCTTAACTTCGTAGCATAAAATATCATTTTTTTACGGCAGCCCGCAACCTGCCGTTTTTGCTACGGAAGGCTGCATACGAAGAGGCCATGAAACTACGAAATTCCATACGTCCGATAAGGTTACTCCTGCTGCTCTCCGGCTTGCTGGCATTAGCGTCGTGCCGGCAGGACGAGACGCAATCCCTCTCGGAATATCTGGACTACGTAATCGAGAACAAACATATTTTCGAAGCCGAAAAGGAAGAG
>NZ_FR893472.1:11625-47277 GCF_000435435.1 Alistipes sp. CAG:29
TACGAAACCGAAAAAGAAGAGCGGATCAGCAGGCTGAGGAACCTGCTGGGCGTAAGCAACCTGACCCCGGAACAGGAATACGAGATCAATACGAAGCTGTACGAAGAATTCAGGAAATACAAGCTGGATTCGGCCATCCGCTACGTCGAACGGAACCTCGAAATCGCCAGGCAGCTGGACAACAAAAGGCTGACCTACCTGTCGAACATGTACCTCGCCCAGCTCTACTCTTTTTCGGGCATGTGCGTCGAGGCGAACCAGATACTCCGCTCCATCCGATCGTCCGAACTCCCGCGCGACCTGCTTCCCGTCTACTACGAGGCCAACAACCGCTATTTCCAGCACTACGCCACGCTGAGCAGCCAGCGCAGCCACCTGCACGAAATGAATATCTACCGGGACTCGCTGATGATGGTTTCCGACCCAGGATCGTTCCGGTACAGGATACACCTGAGCTACAAACTTATGGGAAACGGCAAGATGGACGAAGCCAGGGCGATCCTCGACGAGTTGCTGGAAGAGGTCGGCAAGGACACGCCGCTCTACGCGGAGACGGCCTATGCCTACGGTTATTTCTACCGGCTGAACAAAGACCCGGAGGCTGGAAAGAAATATTTCATGCTCTCCGCGATCGCCGATGCGAAGAGTGCGGTGAAGGAGAACGCCTCGTTCCACACGCTGGCTCTGATGTATTACGACCAGGGCGACCTTTCACGGGCTTTCAAGTACACGCAGGCGGCCATCGAAGATGCGGTATTCAGCAACGTGCAGTTCCGCACGACCCAGATGTCGAAGTTCTATTCGATCATCAACTCGATCTACCAGGCCAAGGAGGCCAAGTCCAAATCCAAGTTGCAGCACTACCTGATCCTGATCAGCGTCCTGTCGCTGTTCCTCGTGCTGCTGTTCATCTACGTTTATCAGCAGATACACAAGCTGTACCGCATCAAGGAGGAGCTGTCGCGGACGAACGGGCGCCTGATGCAGCTCAACGACGAACTGCATGAGAAAAACACGCAGCTCACCGATTCGAACATCATCAAGGAACAGTACATAGCTAGGTTCTTCGACCTCTGTTCGATGTATATCGACAAACTGGAGGACTACCGAAAATCGCTGAACAAACTGGCGCAGAACCGACAGATCGACGAGTTATACAAACAGTTGAAATCCACGTCGATGATGGAGAACGAACTGGATGAACTGTATAAGAATTTCGACGCCATATTCCTGAACCTCTATCCGACGTTCGTCGCCGATTTCAACGCCCTGCTGGTCGAGGACGAACGGATCGTGCTCAAATCGGAAGACCTGCTGAACAAGGAACTCCGGATTTACGCCCTGCTGCGGCTGGGCATCACCGACAGCGTCAAGATCGCCTCGTTCCTGCGATGCTCGCTGAGCACCGTATATAACTACCGCACCAAAGCCCGGAACAAGGCCGCAATATCGCGCGAGGACTTCGAAAAAATGGTCATGCGAATCGGTGTGCCGCCCGAAAACAGGCCGTGACCGATTCCACGGCAACTACATTTTTTTTGTATATTTTTCTGATAAAATATTTATTTACAAACATATAATACTTTACAGGTTCTACAATTTCCGCCCCAACCTATAAATATGGTATATAATAGGATTAATTTTGTAAACACAGCGTCCAGCCACCCTCTCCCGCAGCGGGCAGCCGGATTGCATCGGATTGTAAACACCTACTTAAACCTATTTTATACGAAATGAATCCAATTAAAGTCGGTCTGATCGGTTTTGGCAGAATGGGAGGTTTTTACCTCGAAGAGATGCAAAAAAGCGGTAAGTGGGATATCGTTTACATCTGTGACGTATCTCCCGCATCACGGGAACTGGCCCAGCGGCTCTCCCCCCGGTCGAAAGTAATATCCGACGAACAAATCATATTCAACGACCCCGAGATTCAGGCGGTCGGGCTGTTCGCCCTGGCGGATTCCCGCCCGGAGCAGATTCAGAAAGCCATTGCGAGCGGGAAGCACGTCATAGCCGAGAAACCGATCGCCGACACGGTGGAAAAGGAGTGGCAGACGGTCGCGCTGGCCGAGAAGGCCAAAATCTTCTCGACGGTGAACCTTTACCTGCGCAATTCGTGGTACCACAACACCATCAAGGATTTTATCGCACAGGGCGAAATCGGCGAACTGGCGATCATCCGCGTATGCCACATGACACCGGGGCTGGCCCCGGGCGAAGGACACGAATTCGAGGGCCCGTCGTTCCATGACTGCGGCATGCACTACGTGGACATCGCACGCTGGTATGCCGAATCGGAATTCAAGACCTGGAACGCACAGGCCATCCGCATGTGGGATTACAAGGATCCGTGGTGGCTCCAGTGCCACGGCACGTTCGAGAACGGCATCGTATTCGACATTACCCAGGGACATGTATACGGACAACTGGCCGAAAAACAGACACATAATTCATACATCGACATCATCGGCACGAAAGGCATCGCGCGCATGACGCACGATTTCAAGACGGCGATCGTCGAACTGCACGGAGTGACACAGACGCACCGGCTCATACAGCCCTACGGAGGCAAAAACATCGACGTACTGTGCAAACTGTTCGCCGAGTCGATCGAAAGCGGGAAACGCAATCCGTCGCTCCCCTCGTTCCGCGACGCCGCCACGGCATCGGAATACGCATGGCGGTTCCTCCAGGATTCGCGGCAGCACGACCTGCCGGCAATCGGAAATCTGGAAACGCTGCAGGAGATTCGCGAACGCCGCCGCACGATGTCGAATGGCTACGGGTTGCTGAGGAAGCGCGCATAAGCCGCAATCTGATACTAAAACAAACTTTATAAACCTTAAAAACAATCGGTATGAACCACTTACTGTTTATCGGCAACCTGGGTGCAGGCGAAATCATCGTCATAGCCCTGATCGTACTGCTGCTCTTCGGCGGCAAAAAAATCCCGGAACTGATGAAGGGTCTCGGCAAGGGTGTGCGCAGCTTCAAGGAAGGCATGAACAACATCGAGAACGACATCGAAAACTCGGGTACGGAAAAATCCAACAACGAAAATAAATAGTCCCTCAAAAACAACTAACTTAAATCAAGAAACAATGTCAAGCGAAATGTCAAGGAGAAAGTTCCTGAAAAAAGGAGCTGCTGCCGCGATCGGCTTAGCGGTCGTTCCGGGTACGGTTTTAGGTAAGAAGTTCGGGCACACGGCTCCGAGCGACAAACTCAACATCTTGGGTGTCGGTATCGGCGGCCGCGGCTCGTCGGTGCTCCGCGGCCTCGAAAGCCAGAACATCATCGGCCTGTGCGACGTCGACTGGAAATATGCCGACCACGTGTTCAAGCGCTACCCGGCTGCCAAGAAGTACAACGACTACCGCAAGATGTTCGACGAAATGCTCAAGTCGGCAGACGCCGTGATGGTGGCTACGGCCGACCACACGCACGCGATCATCGCAGCCGATGCGATGACGGCCGGCAAGCACGTCTACGTCGAGAAGCCCCTGACGCATACCGTATACGAATCGCGTCTGCTCACCAAGCTCGCCGACAAATATAAAGTAGCCACCCAGATGGGTAACCAGGGTGCGTCGGACGAGGGTGTCCGCAAGGTCTGCGAATGGATCTGGAACGGAGAGATCGGCGAAGTCCGCAAGGTGGAGACCTTCACCGACCGTCCTATCTGGCCGCAGGGGCTCTCACGTCCCGAGGACGACCAGCGCATCCCCAAGACGCTGAACTGGGACGCCTTCATCGGCCCGGCTCCCTACCGTCCCTACAACGCGATCTACACCCCGTGGAACTTCCGCGGCTGGTGGGATTTCGGTACCGGCGCACTGGGCGATATGGCCTGCCACATCCTCCACCCGGTATTCAAGGGCCTGAAGCTCGGCTATCCGACCAAGGTTCAGGGTAGCTCGACGCTGCTGCTCAACGAATCCGCACCGATGGCGCAGACGGTGAAGTTCGTCTTCCCGGCACGCGACAACATGCCGAAGGTAGCCATGCCCGAGGTAGAGGTATACTGGTACGACGGCGGCCTGAAACCGGCGCGCCCCGAAGGGCTGCCCGCAGGCAAAGACCTGAACATGGCCGGCGGCGGCGTTATTTTCTACGGTACGAAGGATACGCTGATCTGCGGCTGCTACGGCGTGAACCCCTACCTGGTTTCGGGTCGCGTGCCCAACGCACCGAAGGTACTGCGCGAGATCAAGGAGTCGCACCAGATGGACTGGGTACGTGCCTGCAAGGAGGATGCCGACGACCGCGTGCCGAGCGCATCGGACTTCAGCGAAGCCGGCCCGTTCAATGAAATGGTGGTTATGGGCGTGCTGGCAGTCCGCCTGCAGAACCTGAACCGCGAGTTGCTCTGGGACGGCCCGAACATGCGTTTCACGAACATCCCCGATGACGCCACGATCAGTGCCGTCATCAAGGACGGGTTCCACATCAAGGACGGTCACCCGACCTTCGACAAGACCTGGACGGATCCGGTCAACGCACAGCAATTCGCACAGGAGCTCATCAAGCACACCTACCGCGACGGTTGGAAACTGCCCGACATGCCGCGTTAATCTACGGACAAGATTATCAATTCAAATTAAAACAACGGAAAGAATATGAAAAAAGTCATTTTATTCTCGACATGCATCGCAGCAGCCGCAACGATGGCGGCATGCGGCGGCCCGGGTGCCAAAGGCAAAGCGGCAGCCGACACGGCAGCGGCAGAAACCAAGGCCGTACCCGAATACACGGTCATCAACAATGCGACAATAGACCTCTCCGGCTTCCCGCAGGACAAGGACGGCTACTACGTGATCTTCGACGGCAAGACGTTCAACGGCTGGCGCGGCTACGGCAAAGACCACGTGCCCTCGAAATGGACGATCGACAACGGCGCGATCAAATTCAACGGTTCGGGCGGCGGTGAAGCCCAGGACGGCGACGGCGGCGACCTGATCTTCACGCACAAGTTCAAGAACTTCGAGCTCGAAGTGGAGTGGAAAGTTGCCAAAGGCAGCAACTCGGGTATCTTCTACCTCGGCCAGGAGGTAGCCACGACCAAGGACGGCAAACAGCGGATGGAGCCCATCTACATCTCCTGCCCCGAGTACCAGGTACTCGACAATGAGAACCACCCCGATGCCAAACTGGGCGTCGACGGCAACCGCAAGTCGGCTTCGCTTTACGACATGATCCCGGCCGTTCCCCAGAACGCCAAGCCCTATGGCGAGTGGAACAAGGCGAAGATCATGGTTTACAAAGGCACCGTGGTACACGGCCAGAACGACCAGAACGTGCTCGAGTACCACCTCTGGACTCCCCAGTGGACGGAGATGCTCGAAAAGAGCAAGTTCAGCCCCGAGAAGTGGCCCCTGGCATTCGAACTGCTGAACAACTGCGGCGGTGCACAGCGCGAAGGTTACATCGGCTTCCAGGATCACGGCGACGATGTATGGTTCCGCAACATCCGCATCAAGGTGCTCGACTAATTCCGTTAACAACGGTAACGTATGAAACGTAAACTGTTTACAGCGGTTTGCATCCTGCTCGCTTCGGCAATTGCTCCCTGCGGGGCATTTGCCAAAGCGAAGAAGGACGCAAAGAAGGATATCGGTATCCAGCTCTACTCGGTCAGGGATCTGATCGGGAGTTTCGGAAGAAACCAGCACGACTACAAACCCGTCCTGAAGGCACTCGCCGACATGGGTTACACCAGCATCGAGGCCGCCAGTTACAACGACGGTAAATTCTACGGCAACACCCCCGAGGAGTTCAGGCGCGACGTGGAGGCCGTAGGCATGAAGGTGCTCTCTTCGCACTGCGGCAAAGGCCTCTCCGACGAGGAACTGGCTTCGGGCGACTTCTCCGAGTCGATGAAATGGTGGGATCAGTGCATCGCAGCCCACAAGGCCGCAGGCATGGAGTACATCGTGACCCCGTACCTTCCCGTCCCCAAGACGCTGAAGGAGATGCAGACCTACTGCGACTACCTCAACGCGATCGGGAAGAAGTGCCGGGAAGCCGGAATCAAATACGGCTACCACAACCACGCCCACGAATTCCAGAAGATCGAGGACAAGGCTGTCATGCTGGACTACATGATCGAAAACACCGACCCTGAAAACCTGTTCATCGAACTGGACGTATACTGGGCCGTGATGGGGAAGGCAAGCCCCGTCGACTATTTCCACAAATACCCCGGCCGCTTCAAGATGCTCCATATCAAGGATCGCCGCGAAATCGGCCAGAGCGGTATGGTCGGGTTCGATGCCATCTTCGAGAATGCCAAGACCGCCGGTGTGGAAAACATCATCGTCGAGGTCGAGCAATACAGCTACGATGTGGAGAAGAGTGTCAAACTGAGCCTGGATTACCTGCTCGAGGCACCTTTCGTGAAGGCTTCGTACAGCAAATAATCCCTCCGGAAGCATGAAGACGATATCCGGCCGTCAGACGGATGGCCGGATATTTCTTCGCTGAAAGATACCTTCCGGAAAATAAGCAATAAACCCTACTATCCCATGGAAGAAAAGGAAATGACGTTCTGGGCGCACCTCGAAGACCTGCGCTGGTCGCTGGTTCGCGTAATCGCCGTCTTATTCGTGTTCGTTGTCGTCTGTTTCTGCCTCATGCCCTATCTGTTCGACAATTTCGTACTGGCTCCCACCACGTCCGATTTCCCGCTTTACAGATGGCTGTCGAAACTGGGAGGCGGCAACCCGCTGCTCCCCGATTTCAGCAACGACCACTTCTCGGTAGAACTCATCAACATCAACGTAGCCTCGCAGTTCCTGACGCATATCAGCACTTCGTTCTGGTTCGCGCTGGTACTGATATTCCCCTACCTGACGTTCGAAATATGGCGGTTCGTACAACCTGCCCTGTTCGACAACGAAAAGAAGCGCGTCGGGTTGGCATTCGCATTCGGGACATTCATGTTCTTCCTCGGATGTGCGGTCGGTTACTTCCTGGTCTTCCCCTTCACGTTCCGGTTTCTGACCGAGTATCAGTTGAGTCCGCTTATCACGAACCAGATCTCGCTGACTTCCTACATGGGTAATTTCCTGATGCTCATTTTCGTAATGGGCATCGTCTTCGAGTTGCCGCTGCTGGCATGGCTGCTTTCGAAACTGGGCCTCGTGACAAAAACATTCTTCCGGAAATACCGGAAACATGCCGTAGTCGTCCTGCTGGTGCTCTCTGCGGTCATCACCCCGACGGGCGACCCGTTCACGCTGATGATCGTCTTCCTGCCGCTTTACCTGCTCTATGAGCTGAGTATAAAGATCGTCCGGGCATAGCGGGCAACGACACACGATTTGCCGGCTTTCGCCGGCATACGGATTACGGCCGGGAATTACCCGGTCGTAATCGTTAGACGGGGACACCCTGCCGGATCAGCCGCCCTGCCCCTCCGCCTGAGGTGCATTCCGCATCGAAGCCCGGTACTGCGTCGGTGAAACGCCGTAACGCTGCTTGAATGCCCGGTTGAAATAGGGAATGTCCGTAAAACCCACTGCATAGCAGATTTCGGAAATGTTCTTAGAAGAGCGGGTCAGCATCGTACAGGCCATCTGCAACCGAAAGACATTCAGGTAGGCGACAAACGACTCGCCGGTCGCCTTCTTGAAAAACAGGCAGAAGGCCGTCTTGTTCATCGAGGCATAGGACGCGATTTCCTCGAGGGTTATCTTACGGTGGTAATTCTCGACGATATACTTGTAAACGGCCTGCAGGCGCTGCTTGTTCTTATGGATTTTTGCCCCGCGGAATTTCCCGGGCCCGATGGGGCGGCAATGCCCGTCCTGCGCGATCAGGAAAAGCAACTGCAATAACGTCACGAACCGTTCGGGGTCTGAGCTGCGCTCAAGACCCGCCAGTAATTTACGCACCCTGACCGCCGTTTCGCCAGTGAGCCCGACCGCCTGGCGCAACTCCTTATAAAACCGTACGACGGGCTGGAACTCGGGCGAGAGCTGCGACAACTGCACCAGAAACTCCTCGCCGAATTGCAGCGAACCGTTTTCGATCATCCCGTCCGGGGCGCACAATGCCTTGTCATAGACCCAGCCATGCGGAAAATAGGGCGGCAACACGACGACTTCCCCCTCGCGGAAGGGTTCCGTGAAGTCGTTGGTCACCCGCTGGCCGTTCCCGCTGAAAACCACCGTAATCTCGTATTCGGGATGCTGGTGGTATGGGAATTCGTCCCGGTACCACAGCCTTTCGTGGCGGTAAGTGAAAGAGCGGGAGGCACCCTTGAATATTTGCCCGCATGCAACAGTTCCCATCGGTCTTATGCAATCATTTTTTGCGAATATAAGACAATGTTCCGGAAAATCGGAAAAAACAGGGGAAAATTTCGCAGGCACACCTGTTTCAGCCCCGATCAGCTCTGCAACCGATATTCCCTGGGGGTGTAGCCGACATGGCGTTTAAAGAAACGTACGAAATGCTGCGGATACTGGAATCCCAGTTCATAGGCCACCTGCCCGATGGTTTTGTTCGGGTCGAGAAGCCCCTCCTTGGCCGCGTCGATCATCTTCAGCTGGATATACTCCTGGGCCGATTTCCCGGTCTCCTTTTTCACCAGATCGCCGAAATAATTGGGCGACAGGCATATTTTGCTTGCAAAATAGCGTACCGAAGGCAACCCTTCCTTCGCAGCGGCGCCTTGGGTAAGGTAATCGTCGAGCAACCGCTCGAAACGTGCCAGGACATCGAGATTCATGTCCCCGCGCGTGACGAACTGGCGCTCGTAAAAACGCATACAATAGTCGAGCAGCAGTTCTATATTGGTCGCAATAAGCCCTTTGGTATGCTTGTCGATGGCGTGGAGCAGTTCCATGCGGATTTTTTCCAGGCAGTCAAGGACAATCATACGTTCTTCCTCCGACAGGTGCAAGGCTTCGTTGGACTCATAGGAAAAAAACGTATATTTCTTAATCTTCTGCCCCAGCGACGTACCGCGGATAAAATCGGGATGAAACAGCAGCCCGACCGATTTCTTGGGAACACCCTCCACGTCGGTATACCCCACCGTCTGCCCCGGAGCGATGCAGATGACCGTCTGGTCGTCAAAATCATAGCTCGTCTTGCCGTAGTTGATCCGGCATCCCGCAGTCTCCTTGAGGAATACCGAATAGAACCCCATCGTCATCCGGTAGTTTCCCTGGCTCTCGGCCGTATCGAACGAAACGACGCCGACCTGCGGGTGGCGGGTCTCGAACCCGAAGAGTTTGTTATACTGGTCGACAGTGTCGATTTTCAGGATTTCTTCCATGTTTTTTTCTTTACCTTTTTGCAAAGATAGTGTTTTTGCAGATTCGGCCCACATGCCGGGCCGCCGAAACAGTAATTGGGGTAATATTATCCGTAATAGGGGTATATTACTGTACATCAGCATATTTCACGACCGCGCAAACCAGTAATCAGGGTAAATATATCCGTAATACGTATACAAAACGAATGCCCCGCAGGATGTAGTTTTGCAGTGTGGAAAAAACATCAAACACCATAGAGCCATGAAAACAAAACTGAATTTCAACATGTGGATCCCGACCCGCATCCTTTTCGGGGCGGACGAACTGAAAAACCTGCACAGCCAGCAGATGCCCGGGAAAAAGGCGCTGCTGGCAATTTCGAACGGCAAGTCGACCCGAGCAAACGGCTATCTGGCCGCCACGGAGGAACAGCTCCGGCTGGCAGGGGTCGAAAGCGTGGTGTTCGACCGGATCGAGGCGAACCCCTTGAAATCCACCGTCATGGCCGGAGCGGCAGCGGCACGGGAGCACGGGTGCGACATGATCGTCGCACTGGGAGGCGGCAGCGTCATGGACGCCGCGAAGGCCATAGCCCTGATGGCATCCAACGACGGCGACCTGTGGGACTACGTATTCGGCGGGACGGGCAAAGAACAGCAGGCCGAACACGCACCGTTGCCGGTCGTCGCCGTAACCACGACGGCAGGAACCGGGTCGGAAGTCGATCCGTGGGGCGTCGTAACCAACGAACAAACCCATGAAAAGATCGGCGTCGAAGCCGCATTCCCCGTACTGGCCGTAGTCGATCCGAAGCTAATGCTCACCGTGCCGCCGAAATTCACGGCATACCAGGGGTTCGACGCATTGTTCCACAGCGTGGAGAGTTACATTTCGAAATTCGCCAACCTCGCAAGCGACATGTACGCACTGACCGCCATCGAGCATATCGCCCGCAACCTGCCGCGCGCCGTGGCCAATGGCGACGATCTCGAAGCTCGCACCCGCGTGGCCTTCGGCAACACCCTTTCCGGCGTGGTGATGTGCCTGAGCGCCACGACCAGCCAGCACTCGATGGAACACGCCATGTCGGCCTACCACCAGGATCTGCCCCACGGCGCCGGGCTGATCATGCTCAGCAGGGCTTACTTCTCGTTCTTCATCGACCGGCACGTCTGCGACGAGCGTTTCGTACGGATGGCCCGTGCAATGGGGATGGAGCAGGCCGCACAGCCCGGGGATTTCATCACGGCGCTCACCCGCTTGCAACAGGCATGCGGCGTCGCCGACCTGAGGATGTCCGACTACGGCATCACCCCCGGAGAGTTACAGCAAATGACGTTCAACGCATTCGACACAATGCCCGGACTATTCGAATCAGACCGCCACAGGCTGAGCATCGACGAATGCACAGCCATCTACCGGGCCGCCTATAAATAACCCGAAAAAACGACACGATCATGAAACGACCATTAATTCTGACAACAGCCATACTTATGATACTCGGCACGAATACATCCGTCGCACAGGGCGATGCAGACAATTTCTACAAAAGCAATTCGGTAAACACCGAGAAAGTATCCTTTTCCAACCAATACAAAATGAAAGTAGGCGCACGGCTCTTCCTGCCCAAGGAGCTGGAGGAAGGGCGAAAATACCCCGCCGTCATCGTCGGGCACCCGATGGGCGCAGTCAAGGAACAGAGCGCCGGTCTGTACGCCACGAAACTGGCCGAATGCGGGTTCGTCACGCTGGCACTCGACCTCTCCTTCTGGGGTGAAAGCGACGGAGAACCGCGCAATGCCGTCCTGCCGGATGTCTATTCGGAGGACTTCAGCGCAGCGGTGGATTTCCTCGGCACCCGCCCCTTTGTCGACCGGGAACGTATCGGCGTTGTCGGGATCTGCGGCAGCGGCAGCTTCGCCATCAGCGCTGCGAAGATCGACCCCCGCCTGAAAGCCATCGCAACGGTCAGCATGTACGACATGGGGGCAGCCAGCCGCAACGGGCTGAAACACGCTCTGTCGCCCGAACAGCGCAAACGGATCATCGCCCAGGCTGCCGAACAGCGTTATGCCGAATTCCTGGGCGGGGAACCCCTTTACACCGGCGGCACAGTACACGAACTGACGGCCGAATCCACGCCGATCGAGCGCGAATTCTACGAATTTTACCGTACGCCGCGCGGGGAGTTCACCCCCGACGGGGCCACGCCGCGCACGACTACGCACCCCACACTGACCAGCAACGTGAAATTCATGAACTTCTACCCCTTCGCCGACATCGAGACCATCTCGCCGCGGCCGATGCTCTTCATCGCGGGAGAGAACGCCCATTCGCGGGAGTTCAGCGAGGACGCCTACCGCCTGGCTGCCGAGCCGAAAGAGCTTTACCTCGTGCCGGATGCAGGGCATGTCGACCTCTACGACCGGACAGGCCTGATCCCGTTCGGGAAACTGGAAACATTCTTCAGGGCTGCGCTGAAATAATCCCGCTGCGCGGGCAACAGTCCCGGAAGCACACCGGGATGCCGCACCTGTCCGGCGCCCGCGTACCCGGGATCGACCAACCTGTAAAACCAATAAAGAACGACTATGAAAAAATTATTGTTACTGCCCCTCATGCTGCTATCGCTGGTACTGCCGGCGGCATGCGGGGAATCGGGCGACGACCCCGCCCCTTCCGGAGGGCACCCCGGTCAACCGGAGACGCCCGGCGGAAACGAGGGCGGCGACCCGGGCGAAACATCGCTGAAAATCGGCATCACGGTCGGCAGCCGCACGATTACCGCCACGATGGAGGACAATGCCGCCGCACGGGATTTCCTTTCGCGCCTGCCGCTGGAGGTGACGTTGTCGGATTACAGCAACGCCGAGAAAATATTTTATCCCTCGCCGGCGCTAACGACCTCCAAGGTCGCACGCGGCTGCACCCCTGCACCGGGCGACATCACGATCTATGTCCCGTGGGGCAATGTGGCCATATTCTACAAAAACGGGTCGAGGAGCAACGACCTGATCCGAATCGGGCGCATCGACGGCAACGGAATCGAAGCCCTCAGCATCCCCGGCTCGCTTAGCGTCCGCATCGAAAGACAACGACGGGAAACACCGGAAAACAATAGCGAACAAAATCCGACATGACGGAGCGGAAGAAGCAGTCGTCGTATGGCTTTGCAGCCCCGGAGCGAGCTACATTACGGGCCAGGCAATAACCGTCGACGGCGGATATACGGCCATGTAAATTCAAACTAAAAAACAAGAACGATGCAGATAAAAAACGCCACCTACGGAGGCGAACGCCCGCTGTTCGCCTCGCACGGCCTGCGCATGGAGCACGTAACCATACAGGCCGGCGAATCGGCACTCAAGGAGTGCTCGGACATCGAAGCCGTCGATTGCCGTTTCGAAGGCAAATACCCGTTCTGGCACGTCGACGGGTTCGTCGTCCGGAACTGCCTCTTCACCGAGGGCGCACGCGCGGCGCTGTGGTATTCGCGCAACCTTACGATGAGCGACACGCTAGTCAAAGCCCCCAAGATGTTCCGCGAGATGGACGGCATCCGGCTGGAGAACGTACGGTTGCCTTTTGCGCAGGAAACGCTCTGGCACTGCCGCAACGTGCGGCTGCGCAACGTGCGGGTCGACAAGGGCGATTATATCTTCATGCACGGCGAAAACATCCGCATAGAGGATTACGCGCAACGGGGCAACTATTCGTTCCAATACTGCCGCAACGTGGTGATCCGCAACGCCGTCATCAACTCGAAGGACGCTTTCTGGAACACCGAGGACGTGACGGTCTACGACTCCGAGATCAACGGCGAGTACCTGGGCTGGCACTCGAAGCGGCTGCGGCTGGTCAACTGCAAAATATCGGGCACCCAGCCTCTGTGTTACGCCACGGATCTCGTACTGGAAAACTGTACGATGGCCGACGACTGCGACCTGGCGTTCGAATACTCGACATTGCAGGCCGCCATAGACGGCCCCGTCCGCAGCGTGAAGAACCCCCGCAGCGGTTCGGTCACGGCCGAAAGCTACGGGGAGGTCATCCTCGACGGGAATGTCAAGGCACCGGGCGACTGCCGTATCGCAACGTGGGACAAACAAAGCAACTGCGCATAGCTGGAATGCGATTTCGATGCCGGGAAACGGAGCATCGGGCATTTTTTTTGTAAATTCGGAACAAAACAATAACGCCATGAAAAAGATATGGGCCTATATTCTCCCGACAGCGCTGTGTTTCGTTCTCGGGGGACTTGCCGGATGGTTGCAGCAAGACGCGATCGAGGAATGGTATCCGCTGCTCGACAAACCGACGCTGACACCGCCCAATGCGGTTTTTCCGATCGCATGGAGCATCATCTATCTCTGCATGGGTATCTCGGGCGGGCTGGTACTGACCTCCGAAGCCCCCGCCCGTAAAAGTGCGGTGAGGCTATGGTTCCTCCAGTTAGGGTGCAATTTCCTGTGGAGCATACTCTTCTTCGTCTGCCGCAGCCCCCTGCTGGGCATGGCGGACATCGTGGTGCTCGACGTCCTGGTGATTCTCTATCTCGTCCGCAGTACAAACGTACGCGCCGCTGCCGCATGGCTCTTCGTCCCTTACCTCTGCTGGATCCTTTTCGCCACCTACCTCAACGCCTATATTCTCGTTGCGAACGGGACGGGGCTGTAAACCGGGGAAAGGCGCGATGTGCAGCAGGACGAAGATTTGAAAAATCCCCGGGAAGGAAACTCCCGGGGATTCGACGGCGTATCACATAAGGCGGCTATTCCAGCAACGGCAACCTGCCCAGCATATCCCTGAGCCGGATCGCCGTACGGGGCATCGGCTCGGCGACCGTAAGGCCCACCAGCTCCTTTTCAGCCGCAATATCGTTTATCACGCGGACGACCGCCTCTATTTTCATCCCGTCGGGATCGGTGCCGACCGCCGCAACGATCTCCGCCGGGTCGAGCACGTCCATATCGAAATGAACCACCACCTTCGACGCCCCGCACGATTTCAGCCAGGCCCGGAGCGCATCGCTGTCCGCAGCCACCTCTTCGGGGGTGAGATGCTTTATCCCGTACTGATGCTGGCGGGCCTTAATCTCGTCCCGCTCCCAGTTGCGCAACCCTACGAACAGGATCTTCGACGGGTCGAATGCGGCGGGCAGTTCCGCCACGATCTTCGCATCGCCGTGCCCCATGCAGGCCGTCACGGCCATGGCATGGTAGCCGGGATAGGGATCGCCCGGAAGCGTGATGTCGGGATGGGCGTCGATCCATACCATCGCCACGTCGCCGCCGTATTTCGCGGCAAGGTAGGTGAACGGCACCACGCTCACGGAGCAATCCCCGCCCAGGGTCACGATCCTGCCGGGATCGCTCGCCCGCAGCATCTCCAGCGCGGCTTTCGTCTGCCGGAGAATGACGTCGCGGTCGAGTACACCGTCCGTCACCCTGCGTTCCCCGATCTGGGTGGAGACGGGAACGGTGAGCGTTTCCTGCCCGCCGCAGGGAGCCAGGAAGTCGAGCAGCTGCGCCCCGAGGTAATATCCCCGTGCGGCATCGTCGGGATCCTTTACCTCGGGCACCATTGCCGCGACATTGCCGCCCTGCCATTGCGGGTAGATCAGGCGGATCGTCGATGTATTTGTTTTCATAACTTCGCTGTTTGTCGGTACTTTTTGCTGCACTCCGCCAGAAACCACTCCGCCGGCCAGCACGCCGGGCAACAAAAATCCTTTCATAGCGGGTTCGTCCCTTTTGCAGGACATGCAAAAATACGAAATGCCTCCGGGAGATGCAAGTACGTGCAAATTATTCGTATATCGATAAATTTACGGGATGGACAAATTGCGGAAATACGGCTGGCAGTTATTCGGGAAGCGTTATTTTTGCACAAAACCGATCTCTGCTGGAAGCCGCGCACAGGAGTAACGCATTTTACCCGGGCAGATCCCTACCGATACGGAAATTCTACGCCCTCCCGATTGCGAGGCCGGGCGATTTTTTTTGTGATTTGTATAACAATCAAAAAAAATAATTACCTTTACGCCGTTATGGTTCCTGCCCGGTATGCCGGACAGGATGAAAAGGGAATCCGGTGAAAATCCGGAACAGTACTCGCTGCTGTAAGTCCCCTCCTTCGGGAGAAGTTGTTTATCGTACTCTTTGCCACTGGTTTAAACTGGGAAGGCGCGATAAACGGGACGAGTCAGAAGACCTGCCTTAACGATTGATTTGCACCCGCGGGTTTCGGGTTGGAATCGAATGGTACGGTCGTCGTTATCGCAACGCACTCCCTCCCCGATTTGATTTTCAGCAGTTTCCTGTCGTGCAATCACCCGCGTGATTCGAATGACAATGGGAATAATTCATAACAGACAGGGTTATACAACGGGAGAGGCTAATCCGCGCCCCGTCCGGATCTCCTGTTCATCCTCTACGCTTGCCGCAGGCCGTCGCCTGTCGGCAGGCGTTTTTTATCCCCCGGAAATCAAACCGATTAATAATTAAAATCTGAAAAGCATGAAACAACTATTTACCCTTTTGGCAATAACCCTGTTCGGTGCTGCGACATGGAGCTGCTCGTACGACGACGACGATCTGTGGAAGGAGATCGACGGGCTCAAGACCCAACTCGCGGAACTCAACAAAGAGGTTTCGGCGCTGCAAACGCTTGTGGATGCCCTGCGCCAAAGCAAGACGATCTCCGATGTGACCCAGACGGACACCGGATACACCATCACGTTCAACGACAACACCTCCGTTTCGATTGCCGACGGCAAGAACGGTACGAATGCCCCGGAGGTCGGTATCGACCTGTTCGAGGGGGGCTACTACTGGACGATCGGCGGCAAGGGCAACTGGCTGACCGATGCGGACGGCCACAAAATCCCGGTAGCTGGCAAAGATGGTTCGAAACCCGAAATGGCCGTCGATGCCGACGGTTACTGGATTGTGGACGGAGCGCGCATCAAAGATGCGGCCGGCAACGACGTAAAAGCGACGGGAAGCAACGGAAAAGACGGGGATTCGTTCTTCAAATCGGTCAGCGACGGCGACGATGCCGTAACGTTCACTCTGACCGACGGCACGGAAATCGTCATTCCAAAAACTTCGGTGTCCTCATTCTGTTTTGTACAGCCCGACGACGGCCGTTCGTACTTCGTATTCGACTTCGGCAAGAAAAAGACGCTGACGCTGAATACGACGGATGTGGAAACCGCCGACTTCATGAATATTCCCGAAGGGTGGAAGGCGTCGCTGAACCTTGCGAAAAATAGCGTAACCGTGCAGGCTCCGGCGGCTTCGGATGCAGCTTACTCAGGCGGCATCATCACGCTGATCGGGATCGATAAAAAAGGGGATACGGTCTTTGCCTCGGCCGACGTGTGCGCTTCGGTGGACTACACGGACAAGGACGGTACGTTCGTGGTCTGCGAGGGCAATATGACTTCAGTAAACGGTATGCTGGTCTACTACGACAAGGCCGGCAAGGAGTACCGGGAGGTATTCGAGCAGGCCAACGGCGGATTGGAGATCGGCAACGTCGTACAGGATATGTTCATGGCCAACGGAAAAATCTACCTGTTAACCCAGAACGGCGACCGCATGGGCGGCGCAGGCCGTTTCGTTGTGTGCGATGCCCGGACGATGCGCATGGAATTCGCCGACCCGCTGGTATTTAAAACCCCCGAAGACAAAGACACATGGCCTCAGCATCTGGTCGTTGTAAGTGCAACGAAAGCCTATGTTCAATATTCCGATTCAAGTATGGAAAGCACTTCGGGCATAGTCGCCCTGACCCTCGGTGAAAATTCGGTGCAAATCGGCGCGACCCTCGAAGGCACGTTCGGAGCCTTTACTTCGGTGGGCGCGATCAAAACCCGCATGGTCTATTCACGGGGTAAGATTTATGCGGGATGCGGACACAGCGTCGTTATCATCAATGCCGAAAGCGGAACGGTGGAAAAGCGGCTGACCTATGAGGGCCGGCAAGTAAAAGGCATCGTCAAAGGTGCCGACGGCAATATCTATTTCGCCCTTGCCGGAACCTATTCCGGCACGAGCCCGAATATGGGAACCCTGACCTCCGATCCGATGATCGTTGGCATCGATCACTCGGGCACGGTCGTTTCAGAAAAAGAACTTTCCGGAGGTGTTCGATTCCCGATCGCAACATGGTCTCCGGCTATCGGCATGTGCGCCAGTTTCACCGATCCTTATCTCTATTTTGTGGATACCGATGCTTTCAACGCCACGAGCGCAACGCGGTACAATTACCAGACGCAGACCGTCGATTACAAATATCTATCTGGAAATGAAACGATTTACGGCATTATGGGGCAGCATCCGACAACCAATGTGTTGTGGGTCGGCAAGTCGAGCTACGTCGATTCGAATATCTACACCTATGACGTGAGCGGAACTTCCGCCTCGGAAATCAACCATTTTTCCTATCCCACGCAGAAAGGTGCCAGCCCGGCCGGGATCGATTTCGTCTACCGTTTCTCCGAAGCGTATATTAACAAATAAAGCATAAAGAGATGAAAAAACTGTTATCCTGTTTATTTGCTGCGTTGTTCGTGTTGTCGTCCTGCAACAAAGACGATGTGATCGAGGTCGATTCGCAGACGGCCCCCCGTATCACGCTCGACAGCGAGAATGCGGTTTACACCATCAAATCAGGCCGGGAACTGACGATCAGCCCCACTTATGAAAACGCGGACAAGGCACTCTATGTGTGGAAAATCGACGGAAAAGTCGTCGGCACGCAACCCGCCCTTACGGTGTGCGAACAAACCGTAGGCGAGTTGTTCGTGCTCCTCCAAGTGTCGAACCGTTACGGCACGGCCTCCGAGGAGCTGCGTGTGGATGTGGTAGAACTGGAAATCCCGACAATCAGCCTGCCGGTTCCCGAAAAAGGGTATACGATTCTGGTCGGCAGTCCTCTGACGCTGAAACCCTCCGTAATCGACACCTCGATCCCCACGACCTGCACATGGAGCGTGAACGGCAAAGAGGTTTCCTCCGAAAAGGAATTTACATTCGACGCGTCCGAAGCCGGAGATTATACGCTCGAATTCGCCACCCGCAATGAGGACGGCGAGGACAGCAAGGAATTCGGGGTAAAAGTCTGCACGATCGACGAAATGCCGTTCGGCTGGACATTCGATCAGACGGTCTTCAACCTATCCGCCGGCCGCCGCATCCGTCTGATGCCTTTCGACATTACCAATGCGTTCGATGCCAGTTATACCTGGTCGGTAAACGGCAAACAGGTGCAACAGTCCTCCGATCCGGTATATATTTTCTCCGAATCGGCCGAAGGAACGTACACGGTCAAAGTCGAAATGAAAAACTCATATCTGACGGTTCCTCAGGAATTGACCGTCAATGTCTGCCCCGCAGAAGGCCGATACTACCGTGCCGGATCTCCGGCAAGCAGCAAGGATTGGAACAAGGTCTACGAGTTCCTTGCCGCTCCCGGACAATTCGTCAACGAACGTTATGACGTGACGACGATGGACGCAGCGTGCGCCTATGCCGAGTCCCAGATGAAACTCAACACCTATGTGTCGCTGGGAGCTTTCGGCGGCTATCTGGTAGTCGGCTTCGACCACAGCATTGAAAATGACGGCGGCTACAACATCGGCGTTTCGGGCAACTCGTTCGACGGTTCATCCGAACCGGGCATCGTATGGGTCATGCAGGACGAAAACGGCGACGGACTGCCGAACGACACATGGTACGAACTGAAAGGCTCCGAATACGGTAAGCCTGAAACGACACAGGATTATGCCGTGACCTATTACCGTCCACGCGCTGCCGGCATGGAGGTGCAGTGGACGGACAACAAGGGTGCGAGCGGTTCCGTCGATTACCTTTCGCAATTCCATACGCAGGACTACTATTATCCGGCATGGGTCGAGGCTGACAGCTACACGCTGCGCGGCACTTGCCTCAAGGCCAACAATTACGACCAGTCGGGCAACGGTTCCTACTGGGTCAATCCGGCTTACGACTGGGGCTACGCGGACAACTTCAGCCCGATCGACCGTCTGACCGACGATCCGAACTCCGGAGCAGGCGTCAACGCCAACCATTTCCGGATTTCCGACGCCGTCACTTTCGACGGCAAGCCCGCTGGCCTCAAATACATCGACTTTGTCAAGGTGCAGACCGGCATTCAGGCAAAAAGCGGCTGGCTGGGCGAAATTTCGACCGAAGTGTTCGGCGTATTCGATTACAACATGACCAAAAAGAAATAATACGATGAGAAAAATACTGATTCTGGCCGCAGCGGTTTTCGCGTTCTGCGGCTGCAACGACAAAGAGGAGAACCAGCCCTTTGCCGGCATCGACAACCACATCACTTCGTTCGCGCTCACCGCCAAGGACGGAACGGTATACCGCGCCGCACTCGTCGGCGACGAAATCGTGGTTTCCATTCCCCGCAATGTGTCGCTCGAAGGTGCTACTGCTGACTACGAACTTTGCGAGCAGGCGATCCTGTACCCCGATCCGGCGAGGATCACCGACTGGGACAACGAACACCGTTTCCGCGTCATGGCCTATAACCAGACCCTGCGCGACTACGCCTACTCGGTCAAGCGTAACGACGTTACGGCCGGCAGCGTCGCACTGCCGACACAGGCCGATGTCGAAGCGTTCGCCGCAACGGGTGCGACGGTGATCGAGGGAAACCTCACGATCGGCGATTTTTCGGCCTGCGACGATCCCGTGACCGACCTTGCGCCGTTAGCCGGACTGACCGACGTGCGCTACAACATCGTCGTAGGCAACTCATTCGCTGGGGAAAAACTCTCCGGGCTCGAAAACCTGCGTTCGGCAGGCGGTCTGGTGTTGGGAACGGCCACCACGCCGCTTACGACCGCCCAGGATTTCGACGTGGTACTGCCCGCCCTCGAATCGCTCGGACAGCTCTCGGTAAACGGCAATACGGTCGCCAAACTCGACCTGCCGAAACTCGTATCGACGGGGACGGTCTATATCAATGCAGCCAAACTCTCCGTTTTCAATGTTCCGGCGCTGAAGGAGTGTACGGGCGATCTGACGATCCTCTCCGGCACAAATGCCTCGACCGGCAACAAGGCCCTGGCCGCACTCGGACTCTCGTCGCTCGAAAAAGTAACGGGTTCGCTGTCGCTCCAGTATCTCAGCGAATTGCAGTTATTGGAACTCCCGAAGATCGCCTCCATCGGCGGCAACTGCACGCTGACTTACCTGACACAGCTCAAAGTACTCAATATGCCGGAACTGGTGCATCTGGGCGGTGCATTTACCTGGAACTACCTGACGGCAGCGACCACATTCGCAATGCCGAAAGTTCCTTCGCTGGCCTCGTTCTCGCTCTCGGACAGTAGCTCTGCAGCCATGCTTTCCAGCATCGACCTCTCGTCGCTCGAAAAGGTACGTGCGGATTTTAAGATCGACACGAAATTTTCAAGCGACAGGCTCGAACTGCCCGCGCTCGAAACCATCGGAGGACAGTTCTACCTGCGCCACCTTTCTCTGATCGAAACACTCTCCATCCCCCGGCTCACGGCCTGCGAAAACATCTATTTTTACCAGTTGAACCTGCTGCCGTCGCTCGACCTGTCGGGCGTGGAGTCGCTCCCGAAGGTCGAACTGATCGCCTGTTACAAACTGGCGAAGGTCAGGGTTCGGAAAAATGCGCTGGGCGATCTGTCGCTGAACGGCGGTTCGAGAGCGTGCGACTTCACCGCACTCGAAGGCGCTGAAACCATCTCGGGAAAACTCAGCGTTTCCAATTATACGCAGAACGACCTGATTACCTTCCCCGGCATTAAATCCATCGGTACCTATTCGCAGTCGGGCGGCAAAGCCAGCGGCCAGACAACTGTTTCATTTCCCGATCTGGAGCAAGTCGGAACTTTCCAGATGAGCAGTTGTTCGTACCTCAAAAAACTCAGCGCCCCGAAACTTACCGAGGTGACGGACAAGTGGGACACGAGCTATATGCAGTATGTGGATGAAGGCGATCTCGAATTACCCTTGCTGCGCAAGATCGGGGTATTCAAATTCTGGGGCGGAACCTACTCCGGTGCGGCCAGCCAAATGAAGCTGACAGGCATGGCCGATTTCGCGGGCGTCACTGAAATCGGTTCGGTAGATATCAAATACTGGGGCAAGATGACCGATTTCTCCGGGCTGAAAAATGCGCTGCCGTCACTTTCGGCCGACAAGTGGAATGTCTCGGGCAACGGTTATAATCCGACCTGGGAGCAAATAACCGCAGGGGAGTATGTCAAGCCGTAGGATGAACCGCTTTATATTCATCGTCGCAAGCTGTTGTTCGGTTCTCACCGGCTGTATGAAGTGGGACTACGATCTCGGTCGGGAGATCGCAGTCCGCCCCGAGGTGGGACACGGGCTGTTCATCACCAACGAGGGGAATTTCCAATACGGCAATGCCACGCTCTCGTTCTACGACACGCAAACCCGTAAGATCGACAACGAGGTGTTCTTCCGCGCCAACGATCAGAAGCTGGGCGACGTGGCACAGTCGATGACGATGTACGGCGGCTTGGGCTGGATCGTCGTGAATAATTCGCATGTGATCTTTGCCATCGACCCCGTGACCTTCAAAGAAGTCGGGCGCATCACGAACCTCACCTCCCCGCGCTATATCCATTTTTTGTCGGACGAAAAAGCCTATGTCACACAAATCTGGGACAATCGCATTTTCATCGTCAATCCCAAACGGTTCGAGATTACGGGATACATCAACTGCCCGGGTATGACGATGGAAACCGGTTCGACCGAACAGATGGTGCAATACGGCAAATACGTCTACGTGAACTGCTGGTCTTATCAGAACCGGCTGCTGAAGATCGACACCGAAACGGACAAGGTGGTCGACGAGCTGGTCGTCGGCATCCAGCCCACGTCGCTGGTGATGGATAAGTACGACAAGATGTGGACGATCACCGACGGCGGTTATGAGGGCAGTCCTTACGGGCACGAGGCCCCCTCGCTCTACCGTATCGACGCCGCAACTTTCAGGATCGAAAAACAGTTCAAATTCAAATTCGGCGACTGGCCCTCGGAGGTGCAGCTCAACGGCGGACGCGACACGCTCTACTTCATCAACAACGATATCTGGCGGATGCCGGTGGTGGCCGATCACGTCCCCGTGCGGCCGTTCCTCAAATACAAGCAGACGAAATTCTACGGCCTGTCCATCGACCCCAACACGTCGGAAGTATACGTGGCCGACGCCATCGACTACCAACAGAAGGGGATCGTCTACCGCTATTCGCCCGAAGGAGAGTTGCTCGACGAATTCCGGGCGGGAATTATTCCGGGGGCTTTTTGTTGGTATTAAACCGATACGCAATATGAAGAAACCAATACTTCTGTTTATCGGTTTGTGCCTCGCCGCAACAATCACTGCACAAGAAAAACCGGCCGGCAACGGCTGGTGGAACAACAACCCCTCGCTGGTGATGCCCATTCGTGAGGTCGGTGTTACAGGAATTCGTCCGATGAAAGAGATCGGCGTACAAAAAACACAACTGGACACCCTCGTCCTGCACGAGAACATCGCCCTGTCGATGGCCGACGTGCTGACGTTCAATACGGCAATCTTCATCAAACAGTACGGCCGGGCCACGCTTTCTACCGTGGCATTTCGCGGTACGGCGGCATCGCACACGCAGGTGATGTGGAACGGCATGCGTATCAACTCCCCGATGCTGGGCATGACCGATTTTTCGATGATCCCGTCCTATTTCGTGGACGACGCGACGCTGCTGCACGGCACCTCGTCGCTCAACGTCGTGGGCGGCGGTCTGGGCGGGGCGATCACACTGGCGACCAAACCCGCCGATACACGCGGATTCAAAATGCAGTATACACAGGGAATCGGCTCGTTCTGGACGACGGACGAATTTCTGCGGCTGACCTACGGCGACGACCATTGGCAGACCTCGACGCGCGTGGTCTACTCCTCGTCGCCCAACGAATTCAAGTACCGCAACCGCGACAAGAACGAAAATGTCTACGACGACGATAAAAATATTATCGACACCTACCACCCCATCGAAACCCACCGTGACGGCGATTTTCATGACTTTCACGCCTTGCAGGAGGTCTATTACAATACCGGCAAGGGCGACCGTTTCGGGCTGAACGCCTGGTTTCTCACCTCCAAGCGCGGCCTTTCACAAACGACCGTCGATTACGGCGATCCGAAGGATATTCTGCACCAGCAGCGCGAACGCACCCTGCGCAGCGTACTCTCGTGGGATCATCTGCGTCCTACATACAAGGTCGGAGCAAAAGTCGGTTACATCCACACATGGCTCGGCTACGATTACGCCCGTGACAAAGGGAACGGCGAATGGGCCTACATGATTACTTCGCGCAGCAAGGTAAACACGCTTTTCGCATCGGGTAACAGCGAATTTTACGTCGGCAAAAAATGGCTTTTCTCGGTCGACATTGCCCTGCACCAGCATTTCGCGAAAAATCAGGATCGCAACATCATCACCCAGCAGGGCGACAAGGCGGTGGTCGGTTACGACAAAGCCCGCACGGAACTATCTGCTTATATGACTGCCAAGTGGACGCCTACCGAACGGCTGGGCCTCTCGCTGGCGTTGCGAGAGGATATGTACGGCAAGGATTGGACGCCGCTCATTCCGGCATTCTATGCCGATTACCTGCTCTCGAAAGCCGGAAACGTCCGGGCCAAGGCATCCATTTCGCGCAACTACCGTTTCCCCACGCTCAATGACCTTTACTTCCAGCCGGGCGGCAATCCCGACCTGCAGCCCGAACACGGCTTCACCTACGACGGCGGCGTATCGTTTGCCTTCGCCAAAGAGGGGCGGTACGCGGTTCACGGCGAGGCGACGTGGTTCGATTCCTACATCGACGACTGGATTCTGTGGATACCCCTGGGAGGCAAGCAGGATTTCTGGACGCCGAAGAACCTCAAAAAAGTACATGCCTACGGAGTGGAATTGAAGGCGGGCTTCGACCGAACCTGGAACCGTGACTGGCAAGTCGGTGCCGACGGCAATTTTTCGTGGACGCCCTCGATCAACGAGAGCGAGCCGATGAGCAAGGGCGACGAGTCCATCGGCAAACAACTGGTCTATGTACCGGAGTTCTCGGCGTCGGTAACGGCGCGGCTGGCATGGAAAAGCTGGCGGCTGCTCTACAAATGGTGTTGGTATAGCGAACGCTTCACCATGTCGAGCAACGACTACACGATCTCGGGATATGTACCTCCGTATCTTATGAGCGACATGTCGGTCGAAAAACTTTTCGCCGTACCCTGGGCTGATTTTTCCGTGAAGATCGCGGTCAAAAACCTGTTTAACGAGGAGTATCTTTCGGTGCTGGCTCGTCCCATGCCACGCTTGAATTTCGAGATTTTCCTCGACATACGCCCCAAGTGGGGTAAAAAAAGATAACTCTGCGGCGGCGGGCCTTTTGATCGCGGTGAACCATTGCAAACATTTCTGCATTTGAATCCCGCCGCCGTTCGTTTACAATCTGTTCGCGGGAACCGGAATAATAGAGATTAGTAGCACGTTGTCTGCCATAACAACGCAATACTCCGGTTTCCGCAGACAGATTCTGCTGATTTTGTATTTTGAAAAAATAGAAAATTTTTACAGCAAACAGAGAAAGGGTCAATGCCCAATTCATGGCAAATAAAAAACGCCCATGATTTGATTATTAAATCATGGGCGTTTTAAAAAAGTACCCGGAGCCGGGGTCGAACCGGCACGACATTGCTGTCATTGGTGTTTGAGACCAACGCGTCTACCGATTCCGCCATCCGGGCAAGCCTCTTCCGTAGAATCGGGAGGGCAAAGATAGTCGATTCTTCGCAATTTTCAAAAAATCCGGTTATTTTTCAAAGAAAGCCTTGATTTTTTTCGCCTTGGCGGGGCCGACCAGCGCCGTCAATTCCTCGAACGGTGCCGCCTTGACCTTGGCCACGGTGCGGAAATGTTGCAGCAGCGTACGGACGGTCTTGTCACCGATGCCTTCGATCTGTTCCAGTTCGCTATGGATAAAGGCCTTACTGCGTTTCTGACGGTGGAATGAGACGGCGAAACGGTGCACCTCTTCCTGGATGTGTGCCAGAAAGTGGAAAAGGGGCGAAGTGGGACGGATGCCGACCAGGACAGGCGGGAATCCGCAGAGCAACTCGGAGGTGCGGTGGCGGTCGTTCTTAGCCAGCCCGGCGACAGGTATGTCCAGCCCGAGATACTCCAGCACCTCGTGAATGACGCCCATCTGCCCCTTCCCGCCGTCAGCAATAATGAGATCGGGCAGCTCGGCCCCCTCCTCCTGCAGGCGGCTGTAACGCCGGAAGACGACCTCGCGCATCGAAGCGTAATCGTCGGGGCCCTCCACGGTCTTGATGTTGAAATGGCGGTAGTCCTTGCGCGCGGGTTTTCCGTCGCGGAACACCACGCACGAGGCTACCGGATGGGCCCCCTGCAGATTGGAGTTGTCGAAGCATTCGATGTGCCGCGGCTGGCGGTCGAGGCGCAATTCCTTTTGCAGGGCATTCATCAACCGCTCGGTATATCGTTCGGGATTCTTGATTTCCAGGTTCTTGAGCTGCTCGGCGCGATAGATACGGGCGCTCTTCTGCGAGAATTCGAGCAGTTCGAGCTTTTCGCCGCGCTTGGGCACCGTGAAGGTCACACCGTCGAACAGCAGCGTCGTCGAAGGCAGGAACGGTACGATGACCTCACGGGCCAGCGTCCCGGCAATATGCTCGACGACATGCTGGATGGCCAGCGTCAGCATGTCGCGTTCGTCGCCCCCGACACCCGTCTTGAGTTTCACGGTATAAACGCCCACGACCGACCCGTGGCGGATACGCACGAAATTGCAATAGGCCACATCGTCGTCCGGAAGCAGCGAAAAAACATCCACGTCGACGATCTTCGCACTGACGATCACCGACTTGCCCGCATAGTTGTCCAGCGCATCGAGGCGCTGCTTGTAGCGCTGCGCCAATTCGAATTTCAATTCCCCGGCAGCGCGCTGCATCTCCTGTTCGAGGTAGCTACGCACGGGGCGCAGGTCGCCCTTGAGCACCGCGACGACCATGTCGACGAGCCGGCCGTATTCCCCTTCGCCCTGCGCCCCGATGCAGGGGCCTTTGCAGTTGCCCAGGTGGTATTGCAGGCAGACCGTATATTTCCCCTTGGCGATCTGCTCGGGGGCGAGGTTGAGCTTGCAGGTACGCAAGGGAACCACCTCGCGGATGAAATCCAGCACGCTGTGCTGCATCACCACCGATCCGTAGGGGCCGAAGTACTGCGACCCGTCGCGGTTCAGTTGCCGCGTCGACTGCACGCGCGGGAAATGCTCGCGGCGCACCACGATCCAGGGATAGGTCTTATCGTCTTTGAGCAGGATATTGTACCGCGGCTGGAGGGTCTTGATGAGCGAGTTTTCCAGCAACAGGGCGTCGGTTTCGCTGTCCACGACGATATGGCGGATCTCGGCGATCTGCTTCACCAGCACGCGAACCTTGGGGCTGTGCTCCTTGCTCTGCACGAAATAGGATGAAACCCGCTTGCGCAGGCTCTTGGCCTTACCGACGTAGATGATCGTCCCCGAGCGGTCTACGAACTGGTAGACGCCCGGCGACTGCGGCAGCATCGCCACCTGCTCTCTGAGATTGTTTTTTTCGGTTCCCGCCATAGCGATAATCGCAGTGCAAATGTAGCAATTATTTCACAAAACGCGCCATCTCCTCCGGCATGCTTCCGGCGCACGCAGAGATGGCCGCATTTGACACACGCATAAACTAAAACGTCCGATTTTTTGTTTTATTCGTCGGAACGGCATATATTTGCGGCACATTGAAAACAAACCCAAACCCTATGAGAAAATTTTTACCTTTTCTCTTCGCCGCAGCACTCGCATCGTCCTGTATCGACAACGCTTACGACCTGTCGAACGTGAACACGGACGATGTCACCATCGGCGACGAGGACTCGGAATACCGGCTGCCGCTGGCCACGGTATACGTAAGTATGAGTGAACTGAACGAAGGAGGTGCGGACATCAAAACGCTCTTCGACGAAGCGGACATCTGGCTTCCCTCGCCCCTGCCCGGAAACGCCGCATACGTCGACCTGCGGGAACTCCAGAACACCCCGGAGACAATCACGCCGCTGCTCGATGCACTGATCGACCAGATGATGGACGACGATGCCAAGATCACCGCCGTCGCCGACCTGCTGGCGGAAAAATACCTCTCGACCTTCCTGCCCCTGCTCCCCCCGAATACGGATCCGGCAGATTTCAAACCGGTCTTCATCGAGGCGTTCCGCAATATGCCGATGCTGCACGACCGGCTTTCGGGCGAGGTCAAATCCCTGGCCGGCAGCTACCTGACAGAGCTCAAAGTCCAGGATGTAACCTACGACATCGGTAAGATCGACATCGGCGGCGACGTGGTGGACATGCTCTGCGAGAACCTCGACAGTGAAGGCACCCCCAACCCCAAAAACACGCTGCACCTCTACGGCAGCATCACGAGCGCCCTGCCCGTGAGCCTGCGGCTCGTGCCCTATTTCTCGCCTACGAACGTCCGGTTCGACGTAACGGTCGAACCCGGCAAAACGAACGAGATCAGGGAGACGCAACTTTTCGAAAGCGACCTGCGGCAGATCATCGAGGGTGCCGAGATCATCCTCCCCGTCTCGCTGGAGAAATACTATCCGGGCTACGATTTCACGTCCGATCAGCAAATCGTCATCACCCTGCGCCTGATCAAGCGCGGCGGCCTGAAGCTCAACCTCTAATCCGGCACAGAACATGAAAAAAATATACGCATTCCTATTCACGCTGCTGCTGGCATCCGGCGCCGCGGCACAGAACCCGACGGCCTATTTCATGGAGGGGTCTACCCTCCGCAGCCAGTTCAACCCGGCTTTCGCCCCCTTACGCGGCTATGTCAACATCCCCGGGCTGGGCGGACTGGACATCAACGTGAGCGGCAACCTCTCGATCGACAAAATACTCTATCCGCGCAACGGAAAACTCGTCACACTGCTCGACAGCTCCGTATCGACGGCCGACGCCCTTTCGGGACTCAAAGCCGACAACCTCCTGGGTCTCGACACGCGCGTAAACCTCATCGGGTTCGGCGCCTTCACCCGCAACCACAAGAATTTCTGGTCGTTCGACCTCAACGCCCGCGTCACGACCGACGCCACCCTGCCCTACTCGCTCTTCGACTTCCTGAAACGCGGCAATAGCGGCGACATCAGCGACATCGGCATCACGGCCGACAGCTATCTCGAAGCGGGTTTCAACTACTCTTTTCCGCTGCTCGACGACAAGTTATACATCGGTGTGCGGGCAAAATTCCTGATGGGCGTGGCACGTGCGCGGATGTATTTCACGCAATTCAACGTATCGCACAACGAGGAACGCTGGCTGATCAACGCCGCGGGCGGGCTGGACATCACGGCCGCAGGGCTCGACGTCAAGACCGAACTCAACGACCACGGCGAAGAGGTCTACAAGATGGACGACATCAGCCTCAAGCCCACCTCGCCCGCCGGCTACGGCTTCGCGGTCGACTTCGGAGCCACGTACGACATCCTGCCCAACCTGCAGGCATCGCTGGCGGTGAACGACCTGGGCTTCATCGGCTGGAGCAAGAACAAGAACGTAACGGGTTATTCGGCGAAGGAGCTCTCCTTCACGGGTGTGACGGTCACCGAGGACGGCACCGAGTCGCCCGACTTCGACATCGACGTACTGGAGTTCCACAAGGGCGCGGCCAAGAGCGTATCGCGCATGCTGCGTGCCTCGATCAACGCCGGCCTCGAATACGAGGTATGGCGCCATAAGATCGGCATCGGCCTGTTGTATACGGCCCGCGTGTGGGAATACAAGACCCTGCACAACATCACCGGGTCGGTCAATTTCCACCCGATCCGCTGGTTTACCGTCACGGGCAGCTATTCGGTGATCGACAACCGCGGCGGCGCCGTGGGACTGGCGCTGAACCTGAACCCCAGCTGGATCAATTTCTACCTTGCCACGGACATCGTCACGGCCAAGCATACGCCCCAGTTCATCCCTATCAAGCAGAGCGTGATGAACGTCACGCTGGGCATCGGAGTACCGATCGGCAGACGCAGCCACCGTATCGCGGCCTATGTGTACGACAAGGATCGGCGGTAAACGAACGAACGGGAAACCCGGCCTTTTCAGGCCGGGTTTTTCTTATCAGGACGCCCGAAAATTCTGCCGAACCGGGCATAAAGACACTTGGAGTACGCAAAAAAGACAGCCTGCGGCAACAAACGCACCCTCCCTTTCCATATTTTAGGCGCACCCATACCATAATCGGGCAATGGCATTGGTTTATCGGAAACTTTATTTATCTTTGCAATGTAGAGATTACGAAAGCATTTCTCAGGGGACGATCCCATTTTCCTGCCCCGGATGATTTTGCGTTTAAATATTGCGACGGCCCCTCAAATCTGTGTGAAGTTGCGTCACTACTTTTGAATTCTTCAAAATCACGGGCCGTCGCAATCTTTTTATCCCTTTAAACAAAAATCATGCCATAGCCCATCCGATTTTCCTCGCCCCCAGTCTATCCCGCTTCGACGAGGCTACGCTCCAGTGCGGCACGCGTCGCCATGCGGCCGGCCTCGACAATTTCCCGGGCGCGGTAGAATTCAAAAATCCCGAAACGGTCGGCAGGCATCTCTATCAGCAGGTCGGGCTTGTAAAGCTTGCACATCAGGCGTGCGATATGCTGCTGCATGATCTCCGACGATGCGGTAATCACCTTATAATAGTTCAGCGAAGCCTTGTTGCGGACGGCCATCTCCTCCGAGAACGGGGCGCTCACATCCACGGCGACCAGGACGTCGCCCGGTTCACGGCGCACCCGGTTCAACGGCAGCGGATTGACCGTACCGCCGTCGACCAGCACCTGGTTCCCCCGGCGTACGGGACGGAATACCGACGGGATGGAGATAGACGCCCGGATGGCATCGTACAAGCCTCCCCTGTCGAGCACGACTTCGCGCCCCGTCAGCAGGTCGGCGGCAACCGCGGCGAACGGCAGCGGCATCTTCTCGATCTTCACGTCGGGCACCAGCTCCTTCATGGCCCGCATCACGCGGTCGCCCTTGACGAGTCCCTCGGTGCTCAGCGCAAAATCGACCAGCCCGAAAACCTTATACTTGTCGAGCGTATACATCCACTCCTTGAAGGGTTCGAGATGCCCCGAGGCATACATGCCCCCGACCAACGCCCCCATCGAAGTGCCGGCCACAGCATGCACCTCGAATCCCTGACTCTCCAACTCCTCGATCGCCCCGATATGGGCAACACCACGCGCGCCGCCGCCCGCAAGCACCAGCGCAGCCCTTCTTTTTTTCATAAATTCATCTTGTTTATCCGCTCCCGGACTTTATCCCACGCATGGGTTCCGAACAGACAGCTTGCACGCATCGTGCCGCACATCCCGGCAAAACGCGACATCGGAATAACGAAACACAATTCGTCCGCACCGACCCACGGGCGCACCGAAGGATCGAACAGCCCCAGGAAACACCTGCGGCCGCCGTTACGGTTTTCCCGCACGGCCTGCGACACCACGGTACTGCATCCCGAGCCGAACGGCGCCGCAACGGCATCCGGGGCGTCGTTGTCGAACCCGGCCCATGTCACGAGCCCCGCCAAGACGTCTGGCGTAGCGAAGAATAGCACGCCTTCCGCCCCGTCGAACGTCCCCGCCGCATCCACACGCACGAACTCGAGCCACGCCTTCGGCCCCGGCCGCAGGTCGAGCGCAGCGATGAAGTCCAGCACCATTTCGGGCGTCTGCTTATAACGCTCCTTGAGCGAGACGAACTGCGGGACGAATTCCGGCATGGGGCTGAAACCCGTATAGAACTTGCCGCCCCCGCAACCGATATTCGAGGCGTTGAGCCCCACGGGCCGCCCGTCACGCGCCTCGGCCAACGCCTTGAAAAAACACCCGCCCGCCTTTGCGGCGGGGCGCAGCGGTTCGTCCGTATAGCGAAACAGCAGGGGCAGCTCCGGCACCGGGCCGAAAGCCTCGCGGAAAGCGGCGACAAATTCTCCTGTCTGCATGGCATTCATCCGTTTGTAATTACATAATCCATAAATACGTCGTGCGGTTCGACGGGCAGTGCCCCGACCAGCTGGTGGGCGTAGCAGACCCCGACCTTCACGCCCCGGAACCCGGGCTGCGAGAGGTATTTGTCATAAAACCCGCGGCCGCGGCCCATGCGGGCACCGGCTTGCGTAAATGCCGTTCCAGGAACGACGATCAAATCTATTTCGGACGGTTCGCACGGCATTGCGTCCCCGTCCGGTTCGGCGATCCCGAAGGCCCCCGCACGGAGTGCCCCGGGTACGTAATCGAAGAACCGCATCGCGTCGCCCCCGACCCGGGGGACGACGATCCGCCTGGCGGAGCCCCACCGGGCAAGCGCCTCCTCCGTCGCGGGTTCGTCGGGCAGGGCACAGAAAAACGCCACGCACCGCGCTGTCCCGAAAGGCCCCGATTCCGCTACCCGGCGGAAGATCCGCCCGGATGCCGCCGCACGTTCTTCGGGGGAGAGGGACAGGTTCTGTTTTTTCATCGCTGCACGCAGCTCTTTTTTAGTCATAAAACCCTCCTTTTCGGCATAAAATTCCCGGCCGTTTCTATTGTTATTCTGCAAACAATGGCTATCTTTGCGTCCGGGAACACAAAACTTTAACAAATATAAACAAATTTAAATCATTATGAGCTGTTTTTTATCTAATTCCTCGCTGGGCAAGAAGTTGGTGATGAGCGTAACGGGGTGCTTCCTCGTGCTCTTTATCCTCTTCCACATGTCCATGAACATTGTGGCGATCATCTCGCCCGAGGCTTACAACATGATCTGCGCACTGCTGGGGGCCAACTGGTATGCATTGGCAGGCACCCTCGTACTGGCGGCAGGCGTGGTCATCCACTTCATCTACGCCGTCATCCTGACGCTCGAAAACCGCAAGGCCCGCGGCTCGCAGCGTTACGCCGTAACGGTCGTGGAGCCGGGTGTGAAATGGGCTTCGAAAAACATGCTCGTGCTGGGCTTCATCATCCTGGGCGGCCTGGCCCTCCACCTGTTCAACTTCTGGGCTAAAATGCAGCTCGTCGAAATCATGGGCGGCCACGAGAACTCGCTGGGCTTCGGCGCTGCCGACGGCGCTTCGCTGATCGCCTACACCTTCTCGCAGTGGTATTACGTGGTGATCTACCTCGTGTGGTTCTTCGCCCTCTGGTTCCACCTCACGCACGGCGTATGGTCGATGTTCCAGACCGTGGGCTGGGCCAACGACACGTGGTATCCCCGCCTGAAATGCATCGCCAATATCGTAGCGACGATCATCTTCCTCGGCTTTGCCGCCGTCGTGGTGGTTTACTTCATCAAGAGCATCTGCCCCTGCTGCGCAGGCGCCTGCTAACCGATTATCCAGAACAATAAACACACAACAGATATGGCTTTAAAATTAGATGCTAAAATCCCTGCCGGCGCCCTCGAAGAAAAATGGAGCAACCACAAGGCAGCTATCAAGGTCGTAAGCCCCGCAAACAAGCGCAAGCTCGACATCATCATCGTCGGAACCGGTCTGGGCGGTGCTTCCGCCGCCGCTTCGCTCGGTGAACTCGGATATAACGTAAAGGTATTCTGCATCCAGGATTCGCCCCGCCGCGCGCACTCGATCGCCGCACAGGGCGGTATCAACGCTGCGAAGAACTACCAGAACGACAACGACTCGGTATACCGCCTGTTCTACGATACGATCAAGGGCGGCGACTACCGTGCACGCGAAGCCAACGTATACCGCCTGGCGGAGGTTTCCAACCTCATCATCGACCAGTGCGTGGCCCAGGGCGTACCTTTCGCACGCGAATACGGCGGCCTGCTGGCCAACCGCTCGTTCGGCGGCGCACAGGTATCGCGCACGTTCTATGCCCGCGGCCAGACGGGCCAGCAGCTCCTGCTGGGCGCTTATTCGGTACTCAACAAGGAGATCGCAGCCGGCACGGTGAAAAGCTATCCGCGCCATGAAATGCTCGACATCGTCATCGAGGACGGCGAGGCAAAGGGTATCATCGCCCGCAACCTCGTCACCGGTGAGATCGAGCGCCACGGTGCACACGCCGTAGTGATCGCCACAGGCGGATACGGCAACGTATTCTTCCTTTCGACCAACGCCATGGCATCGAACGGTTCGGCCGCATTCCAGTGCTACCGCAAGGGCGCCGGCTTCGCCAACCCCTGCTTCACGCAAATCCACCCGACCTGCATCCCCGTACACGGCGACCAGCAGTCGAAGCTGACGCTCATGTCGGAGTCGCTGCGTAACGACGGCCGTATCTGGGTTCCCAAGAAACTCGAAGACGTGAAGGCCATCCGCTCGGGGGCCAAGAAACCGTCGGACATCGCCGAAGAAGACCGCGACTACTACCTGGAGCGCCGTTACCCGGCCTTCGGTAACCTCGTGCCGCGCGACGTGGCTTCGCGTGCCGCCAAGGAGCGCTGCGACGCAGGCTTCGGCGTGAACGAAACGGGGCTGGCCGTATTCCTCGACTTCAAGACCGCCATCGAGCGTCTGGGCAAGGACATCATCAAGCAACGCTACGGCAACCTGTTCGACATGTACGAGGAGATCACCGACGTGAGCCCCTACGAGCAGCCGATGCAGATCTTCCCGGCCGTACACTACACCATGGGCGGCATCTGGGTCGACTACAACCTGATGACCACCATCCCCGGCCTGTATGCCATCGGCGAGGCCAACTTCTCCGACCACGGTGCCAACCGCCTCGGCGCCTCGGCGCTGATGCAGGGTCTGGCCGACGGTTATTTCGTACTGCCCTACACCATCGGCGACTACCTCTCGCACAAGATCCAGGCTCCGAAGGTGAAGACCGACACCAAGGCCTTCGACCAGGCTGAGAAGGAAGTCAAGGAGAAGATCGCCAAACTGCTCTCGATAGGCGGCAAGCAATCGGTGGACGATATTCACAAGAAACTCGGCCACATCATGTGGGAGAACGTCGGCATGGCCCGCACCAAGGAGTCGCTCGAAAAGGCGATCACCGAGATCCAGGCACTGCGCAAGGAGTTCTGGAAGGACGTGAAGGTCGTAGGCAAGGAAAACGACTTCAACGTCGAGTTGGAAAAGGCGCTCCGCCTGGCCGATTTCCTGGAACTGGGCGAGCTGATGGCCCGCGACGCACTCAACCGTGAGGAGTCGTGCGGCGGCCACTTCCGCACGGAGCACCAGACCGAGGAAGGCGAGGCCAAGCGCGACGACGAGCACTTCGTATATGCCGCCGTATGGGAGTACAAGGGCGAGGACGCAGCCCCCGAGCTGACGAAAGAACCGCTGAACTTCGAATTCGTACACCCCGCACAGCGCAACTACAAAGACTAACCGTTTGACGTTGTAACACTTTAATAACAAATTGAAATTATGAATTTTACATTAAAGATATGGCGTCAAAAGGACGCTAAAGCAAAGGGTGGTTTCGAAACTTACAAAGTCGAAAACATCTCGGCCGACACCTCGTTCCTCGAGATGCTCGACATCCTGAATAACAACCTGATCCACGAGGGCAAGGAGCCCGTGGCATTCGACCACGACTGCCGCGAAGGTATCTGCGGCATGTGCTCGCTGCACATCGACGGCCATGCCCACGGCCCGAGCCAGGCGGTCACGACCTGCCAGATCTACATGCGCAAGTTCAAGGACGGTGCGACCATCACCATCGAGCCCTGGCGCTCGGCGGCGTTCCCCGTCATCAAAGACCTCGTGGTGAACCGTTCGTCGTACGACCAGATCCTGCAGGCGGGAGGTTTCATTTCGGTACGCACCAACTCGGTGCCCGACGGCAACGCCATTCCGATTCCGAAGCCCGATGCCGACGAATCGATGGACGCCGCAGCATGCGTAGGCTGCGGAGCCTGCGCCGCGACCTGCAAGAACGGTTCGGCCATGCTCTTCGTCGCTGCCCGCGTATCATCGCTCGCCAAGCTGCCGCAGGGCCGCGTGGAGGGTGCACGCCGCGCCAAGGCGATGGTCGCCAAGATGGACGAACTGGGCTTCGGCAACTGCACCAACACGGGTGCCTGCCAGGCCGAGTGCCCCAAGTCGATCTCCATCGCGCACATCGCACGTCTGAACCGCGAATTCCTCTCGGCAAAATTCGAGGACTAAGCGATCATATGCACCCGGCTTTCCCCGCTATGCGGAAATGCCGGGCAGACAAAGGGGAGGGACTGCATTGTGATGTGCACCCCAAAGTTTGGACTGAT
>NZ_FR893473.1:0-19827 GCF_000435435.1 Alistipes sp. CAG:29
CGAAACGAGCGTACCGCCCGGGGTGTAACCCGTAAAGGAGAACGAGCCGGTCTTGACGGCATCCCCGCTCTCGATGTCCTCGGCCGAAGGGGCCTTGACGGAGATCGTCGCGCCTGCAAGGTCGACGACCGCCTCGTCCCAACCGGTGGGTTTGCTCGTCGCGGACAGCGTCTTGATGTTCTGTGCCGTGAAACCGACCGTAGCCGACCCTCCGGCCTGCGCAAAGAACACCGCCGGGGAATCGAGCGTGATCTTGCCCGAATCCTTATCCTTGCTGCATGCCACGGCAAAAGCCGCCGCAGTCACGACCACAGCCATCAGCCTTACGAATCCTTTCATATTACTCAAATTTACCGAATTTCAATTTAAAAAATCTTTGCAAAGATACCAAAAAGCGGGATAAATCCTACAAGGACATCCTAAATTATTCATTTGGGAATAATTATTGCCGCCTACTCCTTAACGAATTATAAATGCAAATAGTATGTCCAAATTGAAAATTGAAACGGGAAGTTCACCCGCCAGAGGGCGTTTCAGCATCACGGTGACCGAGGAGGGCCCCTACCTGGTCTACGGGAGGCCGCCGCTGGCCGAACAGTTCATCATGCCCAACGAGTCCAACGAAAGCTGGTATTTCCAGCAGGGCAGGCTTTTTTCGACCGAGGCGGAACCCACGGCGATCTGCCGCTGCGGCGCATCGCACCGCAAGCCCTACTGCGACGGTTCGCACGAGAAGGCAAACTGGGATCCCCGCCTCACGGCACGTCCGGACGCCCTGCTCGACGATGCCGAGGTGATCGACGGGGGCACGCTCCAGATGACGGACAACGAGAAATACTGCGTCTTCGCACGTTTTTGCCACCCGCACGGCGATGCGTGGACGCTGACCGAGGCATCCGACGACCCCGAAGCCCGCAAGCTGGCCATCCGCGAAGCTTCGATGTGCCCCAGCGGCCGTCTGACGGCGTGGGACAAGGAGACGATGAAACCCTTCGAGTTCCGTTTCGAACCGAGTCTGGGGCTGATCGAGGACATCACGATCGGTGCCAGCGGAGGGCTGTGGATACGGGGCGGGATCCCCATGCGGCGCGAGGGCGGGCACACCTACGAAATCCGGAACCGCGTCGTGGCGTGCCGCTGCGGGCAGTCGGCCAACAAACCCTATTGCGACGGCACCCACGCCTCGATCAAGTGGAAGGACGGCCTGGCAGGCGAACCCGTCGGCGAAACCCTGCCCGAAGAGGTATACTGAGCAGCTCGCCGCACCACACTGCGACAGGCAGGCACGGCACCGCGCAACCGGAACGACGGCAGGGCTGTGCCGGCCGGGGTAACGGGCCTGCTGCACACGGAAAGAGGGACGCACACGCGTCCCTCTTGTATTACAACACATTGCAAAGTTTACCTACACAAAAACTCGATGTAATCGCAGATGGCTTTCGTACAAACGGGACAAAACTCGTCCGTCCGGTGCAGGTTGTTCATCAGGCAGTTCCGCCACGGGCGATAGACCCCCTTCGCAGCATAACCGCCGCCCTCGAAAACCCCTACGACCCCCTCGTACTCAGGGGTGTCGGGCGTCGGAACGGGCGTCCCGGCCGGCACCATCGCTTTCCAGAACTTGTCCTCGAACCCGACGAGCGTTGTCAGGTTCGCCTCCCACGGCTCGATGTCCCGGGCATACATGTCGTCGTAGGAGGTCGTGCCGACATACTCGTCGCCCAGCCCCAGCAGCAGGTGCCCGAATTCGTGGACGTAAATCTTCCCGGTGCGCGTAGGGTGGTGTGCGGCGCTGATGCCATAGAAGTTGAAGATACCGCCACCCCCGTATTTCTGGGTGTTGGACAACACATAGATATAGTCATAAGGGACATGCGCCGCGATGTCGCGCAGGCGCTGGAAGTCGTCGACCATCTGGTAGCGCTCCGAGCCGAACGTATAGAAAGAGGCCCCGCAGGCCGTGTTGCGCCACACGCGCTCGCCGGGGATCGTCACGCCCGAATCGGCGGACGGCGCCCACACGGCGCGGATATTGAACCGCGAAGCGTATTCCCTGAAAGGCGAATAACTGAAAAATTCGCGTGCGAATTCACGGCAGGCCGCTTCGAATTTCGCCCGCTCCCCGGCGCCATACCCCTCGGGCAGCAGCACGATGTCGACACGATGTGCGGGGTTGCCGTTATATGCCACCTCGAAAGTCTCGTAGCGGGGCGTGAACTGCGCGACGAAGCAGGATGCGGGGTCGATATTCTGGCTGAAACGCTTTTCGAAGTGACCCCCGGCATTGCGGCCGAAGATCTCGATGCGGCACGGGCGCCTGGGATAGGGGAATACGACCGACTCGGGATAGGAACGGCGCACGCTGTCGGCCTCGGCCGTGCTCTGCCACTCGTTGAAGAGCGTACAGAAGCCGCGCGAATAGATCTCCCGTTCGGAAGCGCGGTCGACGATGCGGAAAAACTGGTTCCCGTAGCCCGTCGTATCGAGGAGCGACACGTGCGAGCCCGCCCAGTAGGGTTCGGCCTTCAGGGCGTCGAAGAAATACTCTTCCGAGCGGCTGTCGCCGCTGTGGTAATAGTCGAAGCGCATCGTCTCTTCGAGGAAATAGTCCGAGAAGCGCACCTGCGCCGACACGGCCGGGCACGCACCGAGAAACAGCAATAGGAAAAATCTCTTCATGGCAATCTGCTTTTCAAACCACACCCCGGGGAACGGGCTTCCGGTTCCGGGATGTTGCAATGATACAACTCTATTCGGCATCTAATATACGAAAAAAGGGGTACGGTTTCGACCGTACCCCCGAAAAATCCCCCGAACTGGTTATTTTTTCTCCGGCCGGGCGATCGTCTCGCGCATCGACGTGTCGGCCATGATGTTCTTCATCTTATAGTAGTCCATGATCCCCAGGTTACCGTTGCGGAACGCTTCGGCCATAGCCAGCGGCACCTCGGCTTCGGCCAGGATCACCTTTGCGCGGGCGTCCTGTGCCTTGGCCTTGTTCTCCTGCTCGAGTGCGACGGCCATGGCGCGGCGCTCCTCGGCCTTGGCCTGGGCGATGTTCTTGTCGGCCTGCGCCTGATCCATCTGCAACTGGGCGCCGATATTCTTGCCCACGTCGATGTCCGCGATGTCGATCGAGAGGATTTCGAACGCCGTACCGGCATCGAGGCCCTTTTCGAGCACGACGCGCGAAATGGAATCGGGGTTTTCGAGCACGATCTTGTGCGATGCGGCCGAACCGATCGACGAGACGATGCCCTCGCCGACACGCGCCAGCACGGTCTCCTCACCGGCACCGCCGACCAGCTGCTTGATATTGGCACGCACCGTGACGCGCGCCTTGGCGATCAGCTGGATGCCGTCCTTGGCCACGGCCGCTACGGGAGGCGTGTTGATGACCTTGGGGTTCACCGACATCTGCACGGCCTCGAACACGTCGCGGCCCGCCAGGTCGATGGCCGTAGCCATCTTGAAATCGAGCATGATATTGGCCTTCTGTGCCGATACCAGGGCATGCACCACGCTGGTGACATTGCCGCCCGCAAGGTAATGCGCCTCGAGTTCGTTGGGGTTGAGTTCCAGCCCGGCCTTCGTGCTCTCGATCATCGACGAAACGATCGTCGAGGGCGGCACCTTGCGCCAGCGCATCAGAATGAGTTGCAGCAGGCTGATCCTTACGCCCGACACCAATGCCGAGAACCACAGTCCCACCGGGATGAAATAGAAGATGAGCCAGATCGCAAAAAGGCTCACGAATACGATCAATACGATCAATCCTGCTTGAAAATCCATAATCGAATGCTATTAAGTTAGAAAATTATCCTTGAATTACACCTTTCTGCCCGAGCTCACTCCACGGGCGTTATCCTGACCAGCGAAACCCCGTGGTAGGGTACAAGCGCCCGGAGCGTGCCCGTGCACGTACCCAGGTCTTGCTGCCGCCACAAGTCCCGGACTTCGGCCTTCCCGCCGATCCCGAGTTCCCGCAGGTCGAATTCGAATTCGTAGTTCTGCTCCTGGATGGCTTCCGCCTCGTCCTGATCCCACAGCACGAAATAGGGATCCAACTGGAAAAATCCCAGCGCATACGAACCGTCGCAGAGTTTTTTGTACCACACCTGCCCGTTGGGGATGACCCGTTTGACGGCGGGGGCGACCAGCGGATCCTGGTTCACGGCGATCACTTCGGAATTGGTCAGCAGCCCGAGCGTGAAGTCGTCTATCGCCCGCATGTCGCAACCGATCAGCAGCGGGGCGGAGAGGATGGCCCACAGCGAAATATGGGCATATTGTTCGTCGGGGGTCAGCTCGGATTCGTGGGCATCGGCACCCCAGCCGTGTCCCAGCCGGCCGACCACCAGCATATCGGGGTCGTTGTACCTGCCCGGGGCCGTGGCCTGCGCGCAAACGTCCTGGAAACAGCCGATCGCCGTCACCACGTTCCATTCATCGGTGATGTCGCGGGTCGTACGCCACAGGTTGCCGCCGGCTTCGGCGCCCCAGTTCCACACGTTGGGAGCCCCGTAGCCCACGCAGTAGACGATATCCCGGTCGACCTGATCCAGCGCCTTGCGCATGACCACGTAGGGTTCCTGGATCGTCTTTTCCTCGGAGTCCCTTTCGATTTGCAGGTAGCCGCAATAGTCGTGTTTGAGGTAATCCACGCCCCATTCGGCCCAAGTCCGGACGTCGGTGAGTTCATGCCGGTAGCTCCCCGGATAATTTCCGCAGGTCGTGGGCCCGGGCGAGGAGTAGATGCCGAATTTGAGCCCAAGGGAGTGGACGTAGTCGCTGAGGCCTTTGAAATCCGGGAATTTTTCGTTCGGGAGGAGCCTGCCGTCGGCCGAACGCGTATCCGCCGGCCATCCGTCGTCGATATTGACATACGTCCATCCGTAGACCAGGAGTTTTTCGTGCATGGCGCGGGCGGCATCGCGCACCTTCGCGTCGTCGACCGAGAACCCCCAGCAATTCCAGCTGTTCCAGCCCATGGGCGGAGTCAGGGCGATTTGCGGCCCTATTTTCAGCAACATCTCCCGTTCGGCTTTCCCGAGGGCATTCTCCGCTGTCAGCAGCACCCTGAAATCCCCTTCGGCGGGCACACGGCCCGTTATCAGGCCCGTACGGGGATCGAGCTCCAGCCCTTCGGGAAGCCCCTGCGCCCCGTACGCCATCGGGCGTTTGCCGCTGGCCATGACAGGCATCAGGAAGGGATTGCCCGGGCGGGCGCCGTATACGAGCGGATTGTTGATCTGCGGCGTTTCGGGGCTCGCGGGGGTCAGGATATATTTACCCTTGGAGATCGGCCTGGCCCAGACGGGCAGGGGTTTCACCTCCCCGCGCGTGGAGATCCTCACCTCCAGCCAGTCGGCATGGTCGTACATGATCCCGTCGCCGGCCTCCTCGACCAGCAGCAGGACTTTGTCCAGGCCGGACAAGTCGACGTCGAACGCACGGGCAGCATCGCCCTTGCGCATCACACCGCTGTCCCACAGCACCTTCCGGTCACCGAGGATTTTGAACCGGTGTTTCCCGGCGAACAGGTTTTTATCGTCCGCGCCCACCGCCCCGGCGATGGAGACGGCATCGCCGCCGAGCCCGAACAGCATACGGCTGATCGAATGGGTTCCCACGCCTCGGCCGTAAACGACGCCGCCCACCGTGAGGGGAGTATCCAGCACCGAGCGGTCGGCCTGCGGCAAGCCCCAGTCCTGAATGCAGCACGAGAGATCCAGCTCGTCCAGCCAGACCTCCTTCGTTCCCTGCGCCCGGGAATCGCAAGCCATCCCCACGACGGCCAGCAGTGCAAAGAATCTGAGGTATCTCATCGTCGTCCGATTATCGGGCTATGCCTGCCGCCGTTCCTTCACGGTCTTTACGATGACGCTGAAATTATCGAAGCCCACGACTTCGACCTCCCGGCGCGGGTCGACATAGGCCGTCAGCGACTTGGCCTCGTAGACCTTGCCGCCGACCTCGACCGTACCCATCGGGGAAAGGCGCGAAAGGGTCATGCCGCGGTCGCCCACCTGCAATTCCTGGTCGGGGGTCGCGGGCATACTCGACGAATCGACCCTCTGTTTGAGCGAAAAGCGCTGCCAGGTCTTGGCGCGCAGGGAAATAATCGTGGCGACGAGCGAAAGCAGGAGGATAGCCAGGATGACTACGACCCCGGCTACGGTGCCGTAATCGCGGAAAGCGAGGTAGATGGAACTGCCGTAGCAAACCAGCGCCAGGATGGCACCGATCGACACGCCGGGCAGCAGCACCAATTCCGCCACCAGGAAAAGCAGTCCCAATACGATCAGGAGTATGATATAGAACATCGTCATAAGGAGTTGTTGAACATTGCACTAAAGATAGGCAATAAATTCAATTATTCCGCAATTTCGGCGACTTTTATTTCCAAAGACGGGTCTGCCTGTATTATTGCGGCGGCCACGCGGTCGGCCACGGCCTTGTCGTCGAACATCCCCACCACGAACAACTGCTGTCCCACGCGCGAGAGTTCGCACCCCTCGGCCGCCTCGGTGATAACGGTCTTGACAACGTCGGGCAGTGCCTCCGTACCGGTGATTTCGACCCGGTAGGCAATCTGCTGCGCCTCGGGGTCACGCGAAAGGTTGCGGTAGGCGCCGTCCGTCCACACCACGATTTCGGGGCGGACGAAGCCTTTGGATTTCAAGAGTTTTTGCGCGGCCTCGGCCTCCTCCCGGGTTGCGAAGCCCCCGGCATAGTAGCACCATTTCTTATCCTCGCCGACCAGATAGGAGAGCGGATACGCCCCCCGGAACGTGGAGACGGCACGCTTGGTATTGAACGTGCCCAGCAGGATACGGTAGATCGTCCCGTGCTCGTAGACCCTGCACTCGGGGATCGGGTGCTGGTAGCTGTATTTTGGCGTTGCGGAGAACGCGATGCTGTCGTAGTCGAGGAAATAGCGCTGCGCCACGTCGATACGGGGCAGGCGGAAGTCGATGCCATCCAATTGCGCAGCCACGCCGCGCAGCGAGTCGCGGGCGGAAGTAAGCCCCAGCAGGCCGGCCACGGCCGTTTCGTAGCCCACGAGGACTTTCTTGCGCAGGAAATAATCGGCCACGGCATCCGAAGCGACCTCGCCGCGCAGTGCCGAGAGTTCGCGGGCAGCCTCGGAAAGCCGCTCCTCCTCACGCGCCAGGATGGCATCCTGCCCCAGTTTGTCCATCAGATAGCCATAGGCATACCCTTTGTTGTCGGCGATATAATTCCATGCCTCGGCGAGCGAATCGGCCAGCACGCGGTTGAAGCCCTGCAACGTATTGTAGCGGTCGTAAATTTCGCCCGCATCCGCCTCGGTCTGCGCCGCGGCATAGGCCTCGGCCAGTTCGCGGATCGTCCCGTAGTTGGCAAAATAGCGGTTCACATAGTCCACGGCGTCCAGCTCCAGCCCCTGCGCCCTGCGCAGGGCCGCATAATCGGCCTCGGGCAGCTGCTCGCGGAAATAGGGGTTGAAAACCAGGTTGCGCACCTTGAGCGAGTCGGGGATCGCCCCTGCGGGACTTTCCGCGGCAGGCTCCGCCGGCTGCTGCGCCGCCCCGTTCAGGTTGGCGAGCACCCACTCCTGCTCGATGGTGTTGATCTTGTCGATCAGGCGCCCCTTGGCATTGCGCACCTCGAATATCCGGCTTTCGAGCTCCAGGATCTCCTGCGAATAGCGCTGCCTGTTCGCGGGGTCTTCGCGCAACTGTTGCCGGGCGCATTCCACGGCATTGACGATCGAGTCCTCGCGGATCTGCAACTGCGCATCCTGTTCCAGAAGCGACATGTACTCCCGATTGCCCTCGAGCCCCGCGATACGGGGTTCCACGCGAACCTGCTGCGCACAGAGGTCTCCCGCCGCCAGCAGCGCCGCACATAACACTATATAAACCTTACGAAATACCATCTCGGTTACCTCCACCATTTAATGAAAAAGAGTTGTATGAATCCGAAAATTTCCAGACGCCCCAACAGCATCAGCAGCGAATTGGAGAGCTTGAACACCCCGGGAAGCGCCGAAAAATTGTCCATCGAGCCGACCTCGCCGAAGCCCGGGCCGACGTTGCCGATCGACGCCACGGCCCCCGAGAAACTGGTCATCAGGTCGACGCCGAATATCGTCCCGAAAACCGTGCCGGCGAGTATCAGCATCAGGTACGCCACGATGAATATCATGACCGAATGGAGCGCCTCCGTCTCCTGGATAACGCCGTCGAGGCGGATGCGGATGATCGCATTGGGATGCTGCTGCTGCCGCAGCCGCGTGCGCATCATCTTCATGGCCAGCACCAGCCGGTTGGTCTTGATACCGCCCGCCGTGGATCCGGCGCAGGCACACACGATCGAACCGAAAATCAGCAGGATGACCGCGAACGAAGTCCACTGGTTGGAATCGGCCGTCGCAAACCCGGTCGTCGTCACCACCGACACGAACTGGAAAAGCCCGTGGCGGAAAGCCGACGTGAAGGCGGGGTAGATATCCGCGGCATAGAGGCTGACGGCGATCAGCAGCCCGCCCGCGAACAGCATGCCGAGGTACCAGCGCGTCACTTCCGAACGGAAAATATTGCTGCGCTTGCCCGTCACCGTGGCATAGATCAGTCCGAAATGAATACCCGCCGTGGCCATCGCGAAGATCAGGATCGTGTCGATCATCGGGCTGTTGAAATAGGCGACGCTGGCGTTCTTGGTCGAAAACCCGCTCGTGGCACAGGCCGACATGGCATGGCAAAGCGAATCGAACCAGTTCATGCCCGCCATCTTGAGCAGAAGGGTCGAAACCACCGTAAGCCCGACATAGACCACCAGCAGTATCTGCACGATGATCTGCGTGCGGTAACGGTAATTGTCCTTGGCGAGCGTCGAGAGCTCGACATTCGACAGCGTCAGCTTATTGCGGCCCAGCGAGGGCAGGATCAGCAGCGCGAACATCACCACGCCCATACCTCCGACCCAGGTCGTCGAGAAACGCCAGAACTGCAACCCGCGGGGCAGCGCCTCGACATCGTTCAGGATCGTCGACCCGGTGGTCGTAAAGCCCGAGACGCTTTCGAACCAGGCGTTTACCAAGCTGAACTCCCCGCCCCAGATCAGGTAGGGGAATGTCCCGACCACACAGGCCACCAGCCACGAGCCGACCACCACGCAGAAGCCCTCCTTGTTGGTGATCTGCTCCGTGCGTTCCACGAAAATCAGCGGGAAAGCCCCCAGCAGGGCCGTGAGCAACGACGACAGGAGCAGCGGGTAGAACGCCGAGTCCATGCCGCTGACGTAGGAGATACCCGCCGACAGGAGCATGAACAGCGCGATGAATATCATCACTACCCCGACATATCGCAATACCACGTCTACTCGCATCGCATCAGGCTTTCGGTTGCTTGGAAATGGTGATCAGCGTCTCGATCTTCTCTTTGAGCTCCAGCATTTCGTCCTTGCAGTCGGTCTTGACGACGAACGGCACGCGGAACGAAAGGTAATCGCCCAGCCCCTTGTTCATGCGCAGGATGGGATTGACACAGTAGACGGACATGAAATAATAGAGCATCAGCACGATGGCGATCATCACCGCCAGCGAGATCAGCACGGGCGTCACGGCCCGGTAGGCGTTCTTCTTCATCTGCTCGGCACGCGGCGCCAGCGAACTCTGCGTCGAAGTCATATAGTTCTTGATGGCCGACGTGAGGCGCCCGTAGAGCGCCACGTACTCGTCGTTATACCATTTGACCCCCACGGAATCGGGTAAAACGGGCCCCGGCACCTCCGGCGCAGCGGTTCCGAAGGCCAGATAGTTGTCGGTCAGCAGGCGCAGCTCGGTCGTCGCGAAGGCGAGCGAGTCGAGGAACGACTTTTCGAGCGCCTCGTCCTGTGCCACGAGCAGCGTATTCTCCAGCCGTTCGAGGCTCCGGCGGCAAAGGCTGTCGCACGAGCGGTCGCCGAATACCGAAAGGCGGATCAGCGCCACGTTCTGTTCGTGCGCGGCGTCGAGCATCTCCTTGGCCAGCTCGATATTACGCATGTTGGCCTTGAGGATCTCGCCCGTGTCACGGCTCAGATGGCTCAGCTCCACGAACGAGACCATGCCCGAAAAAAACAGCAGGCATACGATGCTCAGGAAGCCCACCGTCACCCTTTTGCGCAAACCCGTCATACTCCTTATGAATTTTGTAGTGGCAAATATAATGATTTAATCCCGAATTTCACCCATCAGGTCGTGAGATTCGTCCATAGCCCCCAGCCTGACGCGGCAAACGGTGTTGACGCGGGCCTTGTCGTAGGGAGCCTTCACCCGGCGGTAGTTGCCCGTAAAGCCGAACATCATGCCCCCGCGCCGCGTGCTTTCGAACAACACGGAATCCTCGCTCCCCACGGCACGGGCGCAGAATGCCGCGTGCAGCTTCGCGCACAGCGCCTCCAGCTGGGCCGCGCGGCGCGTCGCCACCGAAGCCTGCACCTTGCCGGGCATCTCCACGGCCGGCGTACCGGGACGTTCCGAGAAGGGGAAAATATGCAGAAAGGCCGGTTCCAGCCCGGCAAGGAAGTCGTAGGTCGTGCGGAAATCCTCCTCCGTCTCACCGGGGAAACCGACGATCACGTCGATGCCGATGAAGGCGTCGGGCATCAGCGCGCGTACGGCGGCGATCCGGTCGGCGAAGCGCGCCGTGGTATAACGGCGGCGCATCAGCCCCAGGATCTTGTCCGAGCCGCGCTGCAGGGGGATGTGGAAATGAGAACCGCTCTGCAGGGGGATGTGGAAATGATGCTGGAATTTCGGCGAAGTGGCGCAGAAGGCGATGATCTCGTCCGTCAAAAGGTTCGGTTCGATGGAGGAGATGCGGTAACGCTCGATCCCGTCCACGCCGTCCAGCGCCCGCAGCAGGTCGATGAACTTCTCGCCCGTCGTCCGGCCGAAATCCCCCGTGTTGACGCCCGTCAGGACGATCTCCTTCTGTCCGGCCGCCGCGATCCGGCGCGCCTCGGCGACCAGATCGGCGACCGGCATGTTCCGGCTGCCGCCGCGAGCGTAGTGGATCGTACAGTATGCGCACTTGTAGTCGCAGCCGTCCTGCACCTTGAGGAAGGCCCGCGTGCGGTCGCCGCTCGAAAAGGCCGCGAAGAACGATGTGAGCGAATCGGCATCGCAACTGTAAACCTGCGCACGGCCTTTGCCCGGAAGTTCGAGCACACGTTTATATAAATCGCCCTTATCGTTGTTACCCAAGACAATATCCACACCTTCGATTGCCGCGATCTCCTGCGGTTTGAGTTGCGCGTAACACCCCGTGACGGCGATGATGGCACCGGGGTTGCGGCGGTGCAGCTTGCGGATCAGGTTACGGCATTTCTTGTCGGCATGTTCGGTCACCGAACAACTGTTGACGACGCATATATCGGCTTCGGCATCGGGCGCCACGCGGACGAAACCGCCCTCTTCGAACTCCCGGGCAAGGGTGGAGCTCTCCGAAAAATTGAGTTTGCAACCCAGGGTATGGAAATTGACTCGGCGTTGTTGCATAAAATATGTGTTTTGCTGGGCGAAATTACGAAAACCGTACGAAAAGGGGCGTCTTTTCAACAAAAAAATTACAGACCGAGATAAATAGAGCAAAGGCGCCCTGTACGGACGCCTCTGCAGCATAAGAAAAACGGAACACTACTCGTCCGTCCGGGGACGCATGACGGCACCGCCCATCGGTCGTATGGGACGGATATCCCACAAGTCGCCGAAAGGCTTCATCGGACTGCCCCCGCCGCGTGTCAACGACGAAGCCTGGAGTTCCGGCTTCTTGCCGCTCTTGATCCACACCAGCGCAATATAGCCGAGCTGATCTTCCATTGTACCGAACTCCCCCGGGTAGATCGCCGAATCGTCAATCTCGACATCGGGGACAAAACCCGTCGAATAATCCCGGAACCCCTTGGCGTTCTCAACGTAAAAGGTAACAGGGTAGAGCAGGAACTCATGATTGTAGAATGACCGCATCACTCCTTCCATACCTACGTTCTTGCCGTTGGTGGTCTGCCCGATGAGGTTGACCTCGATGTCCAGACCACGCAGGCCATTGATCACCATTTCACTGGCCGAAGCGGTCGTCTGGCTCACCAGCACATATATCTTCTTCAACCCCACAGCATGCTGAAGCGCCGTTTCGAGCGGTTCGTATATGCGCTCAACTGTTTCCTTGACGCCGATCTTGTAGTCACCGCCTTCACCGGCTTCCGTGCGGTCTTCATTGAACGTGGTATGTGCATAAACCTGTCCCTTGTAGTCGTTGCCCGCAACCAGCGTACCGAGCACGGCGCTCGAAAGCACATCGCCGCCGTTGTTGTAGCGCAAATCAAGAATCAGGTCGGTGACGTTCTGCTGGCGGAAACGTTCGAATGCCGCCATCAACTCATCGTCATAGTCGATATTAAAGCCCATATAGAGCAGGTATCCCACTTTTTTCTCGGTGCCATCGATGCCGACCACCTTGTCCATGTAGATGGCCGGATCGGTAAAGGAAGCGGCCCCGAGCTGGATGTTGCCTTTCGAGCTGAGCACAGGAGTGCTTCCGTTATCTTCCCAGGTCACCTGGCTAACCGCAATCTCGACAGACCCGTCGTATACATACTGGCCCAGCGTCTTGTAGTTGGCATCGGTCACCTCCACGCCGTTGACCGACGTGATGAAATCGCCGCGCACGAGTCCCGCGTCGTCAGCCGGCGTCCCAGGAACGACCGCCATAACCGCAAACCCGATATAGTCTGTACCGAGGCGGGTGGCTTGCAACAGATAAATACCCGACCCGGACTGCGTTTGTCCCGGAGCTCGCGACACGGGAGCATCGCTTTGCAAATTAGAGTAATAGTACATGCGTTTCTGCCCCTGCCAGAAGCCGTCGTCGTGGTTCACGTCATCCTGGGCAGCTACGCCGTCGAGGATCGAGGTGAAAAAGCGGTCGTAGCTAAGGCTGTAATCGAGGAAGAGGTTTTCGATCGGACGATTCCACAAGTAGAAGTTCTTCATATAGTCCGCTACCCATTCGTTCACGGAGCGGTATTTACCATCCCCCTGCTCGGTTGTACCTTCGGCCTGCTTCACCACGAAAGAGGCCGATGCGGCGTATCCTTTCACATGGACGGTGATCGTGGCCGTACGCGCCTCGGCAAGGTTGTTCTTGGCGACCTTCAACCTCAGCAGCGATTCGCCTGCCACACCCGAGGGAGTCTTCACCTCGCACCAGTCAGCCGAGCTCACAGCCGTCCACCGGCCTTCGGCGGTAAATTCGAAATCGAGCGTCTCGCCTTCGATCACGGCCTGGTTCTCAGCCTTCCATGCGGGAGAGGCAATCCCCGCACCTTCATTCAAATCATCGTCGTCGCTACACGACACACCGACCGTCAAGGCCAGCAGTGCCGCCAGCATCCATCCAAACAAATTCTTCATGTCTAAAGTATTTTATTAAGGATTAACGCATCATTCGTTCTGCCGCAATACGACGGCTGTCGGCCACAGGAGCGGCATCGAGGTTCACGGTCACCCGTTCGGGCAGGCTAACCTGCCGCACGTTCTTCACGGCTGCCGGCTCGGCGCCCTGGTCGGCATCGCGCGTCAGGACGATCTCGTCCGATGCCGCAAAAGCCATATCGCCATACCATTGGCTGGTACCCGACATCACACCGGGATAATAGATAAAGGTGCCGAATTCGGACTCATCGACCACTTTCTTAACCGTCAGTGTCAAATCGTCCGCCACTTCGATAGGGAAACTTATCGCCGTGTCCGTGTAGCGATCGCTGGTAGGGCGCTTGGCATAACCGCGGAAATAGAGTTCCTTACCGTTGAACTTCGCCATCGTGTAATCCAGCATCCCGTCGCTCGGGGCGCTCGTCGAAATCGTGTTGTCACTGTTGAATTCGATGAACCACTTCGGGCCGTAACCGGCATCGGCTTCCTCTTTGTTCGCAACCCAGCCGTTCGCAAGCAACTTCTCAGGATCCGCATACTCAACACCGCACGGAGCAAAACCCAATACGACCAGGCGGTTCATATCGTGGTAAGCCTTTTCGGTCGCCTCGTTCACACCCGTGGCAATAGTAACGGAGAAGGTCACCGTTTTGCCTTCGAGATCCTTGGTCGTCGCGGTGTATTTGCCGGGGAGTTTCGCACGCACGCCATTCCCATCGAACTGCGGCAACGAAACTGTCGCGAAATCCTTCACTACGGAAACGCCCACGCTTTCCTCATTCGTCGCATAAACACCGAACTCGTACTCGGTATTCGGCGTGAGCACGTCGCTCTCGATGACAAGCCCCTCTTCACTCATAGCAGCAGCAACCTGCTCCGGGGTTAACGAAGTGCCGTTGGCAGCGATGACATCGCCGGCCGTAAGCGCCTCGTTACCGGGACGGCTGAGAACGTCTTCGATGGATCCCCTCGGGAAAACTCCGGCCACCATCGAGACCGTATAGGTCGTCTTGATCTTGAAGGCTGCTTTGTTCCACGGCGTTTCGACGGTTACGGGCTCGGCAGTCAGCTCGGGCAGGGGCCCGGTAGGTTCGCCCGTCGTAAAGTCGTAGAGCAGGAACTTCTCGCGCATGTCCTTATCGAACCCTACGATCCCGACCTGGTACTCGGTATTGGGCTTAAGGCCCTTTGCATTGACAGTGATAGCCCCCGAACTTTCGTTCGAAACATCGTCCCAATGGCCGATAATCATACGGCGAACGGAAGCCTCGCCCTCAAAAGCGGTATAATCGAACTCCGCCTTCGTGTTCACATGATAACGGAAGCGCTCGATTCCTTCCTCGGGCTTAATGGTTATATCGGCCGTCATCGAGGCGATATTGCTCACAGAGACATCGATACCATATGGGGCGGTACCGGCTTTTTTGGTCTTGAAAACGAGCGTCTTCGCTGCATCCTTGGCCACTTGCCCTTCGCCGTCGATTTCACCGGCTATGATGATAAACTCCATATCGGAGTAAATATCCTGACGATAGCCGCTCGTGTCGAAAAAGGTGGTCTCGAAAACGTAAGTTTCGTCCTCGGTCGCTTCCGTACCGAAAGCACTTGCATAAGAATCCGGGGTAGCACCGACAAGGTTTGCAATGAAATCGTAGTCGGACTTGGAAAGGCAGACGTGCTTGTACTTGGCCACGCCTTCGGGCTTCATGATATGATAGGCGAAAGAAGTAGTCTTGACACTTTCGAGCGTAATCATGTCGGTGTAGGCGACATGCGTGTCAATCGACTCGGATACGAGTTCGCTGTAAAGGAAAGGGTTGAGGTTGCGTGCGGCGGCATAGAGCTTGTACTCGGTGTCGCCAGAAAGGTCTTCGATTTTGACCTCGGCCTTTTTGGCACCTTCGAACATGGCTACGGTACCGTTTTCGAAGAGAGCCTCTGCATCGGCAATCGTTTCCGATGCCGGCAATACGGCGTAAGCATAGTCGGCTGCGCCGTTCGTAGTAATTGTAAATGATGCGGTTGTACGGGTTACATCACCCACCTCAACATTAATCGTGGGGGGGGGGGATTTTGCCGCCATTGCCACCATCGTCATCACTGCACCCCTGCAAACCAAACGTCGTCAGGAATGCGAATCCGGTCATGCCGAGAAATAAAGATGTACGCATAAATGTAAAAATGTAAAAAATTTGAAAATAAATGGGGTTAATCGTGCGGATACCGAAAAAACAAGCAGGCATCCAACCGCAAATATAAAAAAAATCGAATGCTTTTCTATATCCAAGAACTAAATTATCCAAGTAAAAAACGTAAATTTGCGCGCAAATAAAGAGAACGAGGATGGAATTTTTCAGCGATCTGATCCATTACGGCTACCTGTCGAATGCGCTGGCGGCATGTGTCCTCTCGGGCATAACGTGCGGCGTCGTAGGCACCTACGTCGTATGCCGGAGGATGGTTTTCCTCGCGGGCGGCATCACGCACGCCTCGTTCGGCGGGCTGGGCATAGCTTTCTACGCGGGAGCCAACCCCATAGCCGGGGCGATGGTCTTCGCCGTGCTTTCGGCGCTGGGCATCGAGTGGGCCGGGAGCCGGGGGCGCATCCGCGAGGATTCGGCCATCGGCATCATCTGGTCGGTGGGCATGGCCGTCGGGGCGCTCTTCATGAGCCTCAGGCCGGGTTACACCTCCGGCGACCTCTCGGCCTACCTGTTCGGCAGCATCGTCACCGTGACGCACGGCGACGTCGTGGCGCTCGCCATCCTGACCGCGGCCATCATGGCCGGGGCTCTGCTGTGGCTGCGCCCCGTGATGTACGTGGCTTTCGACCGCGACTTCGCCCGCAGCCGCGGCATCCCTACGCGCGTGATCTCCTACGCCATGGCGGCGCTGGTCGCCGTCACGATCGTCCTCTCGATCCGCATCATGGGCATCGTGCTGCTCATCTCGCTGCTCACCATGCCCGTCGCCATCGTCAACGCCCTCTCCAAATCCTACCGCACCATCGCGCTCGGCGCCCCGCTGGTCGCCGTGGCCGGCAATGTGGCCGGACTGGTCGCAAGCTACAATTTCGAAGTTCCGCCCGGGGCGGCCATAATATTTACCCTCACCCTTACGCTTATTACAGTAAAACTATTACCTTTGCGTCAGAAAAAAGCCGGAGCCGCCGCATGAAAACCATCCACAAACTCGTACTGAAAGCCTACCTGGGGCCGATGGTGCTCACGTTCTTCATCGTGATGTTCGTCCTGATGATGAACATCGTGTGGCGCTACATCGACGAGCTGGTCGGAAAGGGGTTGAGCGCCGGCATCATCATCGAGCTGATGACCTATTTCATGGCCAACATGATCCCGCTGGGGCTGCCGCTGGCCATGCTGCTGGCCGCGATCATGACCATGGGCAACCTGGGCGAGAACTACGAGCTGCTGGCGATGAAATCGGCCGGCATGTCGCTCGTCCGCATCACCAAGCCGCTCATCATCCTGGTGAGCGTGATCGCCGTGGGCAGTTTCTTCATCGGCAACAACCTCGTGCCGTATGCCAACAAAAAGGTGTACAGCATCATCTACGATATCCGCCAGCAGAAACAGAGCCTCGAATTCCAGGACGGCCTGTTCTTCAACGGCATCGACAACATGTCGATCCGCGTGAGCCGGCAGGAACCCGAAACGCACCTGCTGCGCGACGTGCTGATCTACGACAACCGCATCGCCGACGGCAACATGAACACCATCGTGGCCGACTCGGGCTACATCCGCCTGTCGGACGACAAGCGGTTCCTGCTCGTGACGCTTTTCAACGGCGAGATGTACGAGCAGACCCGCAACAGCCAGTGGTTCACCCAGAGCAGGCTGCGCCACCACATCTTCGACAAGCAGGATCAGACGATCCCCATGGAAGGCTTCGCCATGCAGCGCAGCGACGCCAACCAATTTTCGAACAGCCAGACCAAGAACATCAACGAGCTGCAGCAGGATATCGACTCGCTGGAAATCCTGGTGAACAACGCCACGACCCGTTCGTACGAACCGCTGCTCAAGGAACAGATATTCTCACGCGACAACTCCGTGCTGCCGCAGCCCGACAGCCTGCGCAAAGACAAGAGCGGCTTCGGCAGCCTCGAAGCGATGGACTCCCTCTCGGCACTCAAACTCCGCGACAAGGCGCGGATATGGAACCAGGCGCGGACGCTGGCCAAAAGCTCGCGCAACATGTTCTCGTTCGACGAGTCGGCCGCCAAGGAGGCGCTCAACCAGCTGTACCGCAGCAAGGTCGAGTGGCACAAGAAAATATCGCTCCCCGTGTCGATCATGATCTTCTTCCTGATCGGGGCTCCGCTGGGCGCCATCATCCGCAAGGGCGGCCTGGGACTTCCGGTCGTGGTGTCGATCATCTTCTTCGTGATCTACTACATCATCAGCCTCTCGGGCGAGAAACTGGCCAAGGAGGGCAGCTGGGAAGCCGTATACGGCATCTGGCTCTCGACGTTCATCCTCACGCCGATCGCCGTATACCTGACCTACAAGGCCACCAACGACTCGGCATTGCTCGACACGGACTGGTATGCCGGAAGACTCAAGGCATTGAACGAGCGCATGCGACCTGCGATCAACAAATTGAAAAACGCGATAAAACTCAAACGAAATGGCAAAAAGCACGATTCTGAATAGTGTAGAAGAGGTTATTGAAGATTTCCGCAACGGCAGGATAGTGATCGTCGTCGACGACGAAGACCGCGAGAACGAAGGCGACTTCATCGTCGCGGCGGAGAAAATCACGCCCGAAATCGTGAACTTCATGCTCAAGGAGGGACGCGGCGTGCTCTGCGCCCCGCTGTCGGAGGAGCGGTGCGCCGAACTGGGGCTCAACATGATGGAAGAGAACAACACTTCGCTGCTGGGCACGCCCTTCACCGTGACGGTCGACCTGCTCGGCAACGGCTGCACCACGGGCGTCTCGATCCACGACCGCGCCGCCACCATACGCGCCCTGGCCGACCCCGCGACCCGGGCCACCGACCTCGGCCGCCCGGGGCACATCAACCCGCTGCGTGCCCGCCAGAAAGGCGTGCTGCGCCGTCCGGGGCATACCGAGGCCGCGATAGACCTCGCCCGGCTGGCCGGCCTGCAGCCCGCAGGCGCACTGATCGAGATCATGAACGAGGACGGCACGATGGCGCGCCTGCCGCAACTGACGGAGATCGCCCGGAAGTTCGGCCTCAAGATCATTTCGATCGCATCGCTCATCGAATACCGGCTGCGCGAAGAATCCATCGTCGAGAAGGGCGAGACCGTCGACCTGCCGACCGCATGGGGCGACTTCCGCATCACGCCGTTCCGGCAGAAGAGCAACGGGCTGGAGCACGTGGCGCTCACCAAAGGCGAGTGGACGGAAGACGAACCGGTGCTGACACGCGTGCATTCGTCGTGCGCCACGGGCGACATCTTCGGCTCGTGCCGCTGCGACTGCGGCGACCAGCTGCACGAGGCGATGCGCATGATCGAACGGGAGGGCAAGGGTGCCATCATCTACCTCCAGCAGGAGGGACGCGGCATCGGCCTTTGCAATAAAATCAAAGCTTACAAGCTCCAGGACGAAGGGCTCGACACGGTCGACGCCAACGTCCGGCTGGGCTTCGGCGTCGACGAACGCGACTACGGCGTCGGGGCGAGCATCATCCGCGAAATGGGCATCAAGCACATGCGGCTGATGACCAACAACCCGCTCAAGCGCGCGGGGCTGGAGGGCTACGGGCTGAAGATCGACCAGATCGTGCCCATCGTCATCGCCCCCAATGAGCACAACCTGCGCTACCTGAAGACCAAGGAGCAGCGTATGCACCACACGCTGGGGCTGGACAAGCAATAAACCCGTGCGATGAAACAGGCCGCGCCCGGAGGCGGGATGCAGGCCGGAAAAAACGTCAGACAACGATGAACCCGAAAGAACTGCGTATCGTATTCATGGGCACGCCCGAATTCGCCGTGCCGTCGCTCCGGGCGCTGGTCGCCGGGGGCTATAACGTCGTGGGCGTGGTCACCACGCCCGACAAACCCGCCGGCCGCGGGCAGAAACTCCACCGGAGCGACGTGAAACTGGCCGCACTCGAACTGGGGCTGCCGGTATTGCAGCCCGAGAAACTCAAGGCCCCGGAATTCGTCGCGGCGATGCAGGCACTGCGGCCCGACCTGGGGATCGTCATCGCATTCCGGATGCTGCCCGAGGTAATCTGGGCCATGCCGCGCCTGGGGACGTTCAACCTCCACGCCTCGCTGCTGCCGCAATACCGCGGTGCGGCGCCCATCAACTGGGCAGTCATCAACGGGGAGACGGAAACGGGCGTCACGACCTTCCTG
>NZ_FR893473.1:19843-35979 GCF_000435435.1 Alistipes sp. CAG:29
TCCTGCTGAACAACGAGATCGACAAAGGCGCCATCATCGGACAGGTTCGCGTGCCGATCCTGCCCGAAGACAACGTGGGTTCGCTCTACGACAAACTGATGCACAGGGGCACGTCGCTGGTGACCGAAACCGTCGACAGGATCGCCGCAGGCGACATCAGCCCCATCGAACAGCAGCACGTCGACGAATCGGCACTGCACCCGGCGCCCAAGATATTCAAGGAGGACTGCCTCATCGACTGGTCGTGGGACGGACGCAGGATCGTGAATTTCGTACGCGGGCTGTCGCCCTATCCGGCAGCCTGGACGGAACTATACAGGGAAGGCTCACAGATGCCGCAGGCGGCCAAGATATATTCAGCCGCTTTCGAACCCGCCGCCCACGGCGAAAAACCCGGCAGCATCGAAAGCGACGGCCGCACGCTGCTCCGCGTAGCCTGCGCCGACGGCTGGATCACCCTCGGGGAAATCCAGATAGCCGGGAAGAAACGCCTCGCCGTACGCGAACTGCTGCTCGGCCTGCGCGACCTAGGGCGGTACAGGTTCCGGGAATAAAGGGCGAGGGCAGGGACGCCCGCCAGCCTGCAATGCCCGGCTGCAGACGCCCCGCTCCGACAAAGACATTACGAAACTCCCCGGCTCGTGAATCGAGCCGGGGATATTCATTCCGGGACAACGGCCGCCATGCGCCCGAACAATCCCGGGACAACAACTGCCGGAGTCTGACCGTATGCCGGGGAGTTTCATTCCGGGACAACGATGTCATGCGCCCGAACCATCCCGGGACAACAACTGCCGGAAGCCACTGCACGAGCCAGGGATTCGCAGCCGAAGCATACGCAATGCGCCCCTTCGCGACGGCTATTCGATCACGATATCCGCCGTAAGGAAATAGTGGTCGCTGGGATACTTGCCGCCGACACAGTCTTTTACAAATGCGGAGGAGACGACCCGGATACCCGTGCCTTTCAGGAAAATGTAGTCGATACGCCCGGGCGTCCCCTTCTTCGGCTTATAGGCATCGCCCTCGAACCGGTGGAACGACATATGCTCCGCATCTTCGCCATTGGCCTCGACGAACGCATCGACCCAGCCGGCACCGACAAGCACCCCGGCAACGGGGTTCGAAGGCCTGGAATTGAAATCCCCGGCCAGCACCTGCGGCACACCGGCAGGATACTGCGACGTTTCCTCCTCCACGGCCCGCACCTGCGCAAGCCGCGCCTCGTGCGAAATATGGTCGAGGTGCAGGGACAACACCCGGAACTCGCGCCCCGAACGGCGATCCCTGAGCCGTACCCAATTGACATGGCGCGGGCGGGCCGTGCCCCACGACGAGGAGCCGCCCACGAGCGGGGTGTCCGACAGCCAGTAAACCCCGGCGCCCGTCATCTCGTAGCGCCTCTTCGAGAACATCACGAGGTTCTTGGCGATACCGTGGTACTCCCGGTCGGGCAGGGCATCCGTCTCGGGGCCCGGGTAGCCGAAGACGAAATACCCCGGGAACATCCGGCACATGTCCTCGTACTGGCCGACGGTCACCTCCTGCAGGCAATAGATATCCGCTTTGCAGCGCTTCATCACCCGCTCGCAAACATATTTACGCACAGACCAGCCGTTTCCGCCCTCCTCATCCTGCGGCAGGGCCACCCGGATATTGCACGACACCACGCGGTGTACGCCGCGCCCCCGGGCGGCGGCCATGCCGCACAGCAACAGCGCGGCACACACGATCAGAATCCGTTTCATACCGATCTTACCTTAATAATTAATACTGCCCCAACAAGTATTTTAGAAACACACACGGAAGCATATAAAAAACAAACAGAAACAATAAAACACACAATAATACAAAAAAAAGAAATAATAAAGCATAAAATAAGCACAAAAAGAATAAAATAATTTTACCTTTGCATTACCGGCCCGCCGGAATGGAGCCGGAACCAACCGCAAAAAAACACGATCCACACCTAACGAACCATGAAGGAAACATACGTCATAGGCATCGACTACGGCACGGATTCCGTGCGTGCCCTTCTGGTGGATGCCGCGACAGGCGAAACAATCGCCGACTCGGTATTCAGCTACCCGCGCTGGGGCAGACAGGAATACTGCTCCCCGGCGGAAGCGTGCTTCCGCCAGCATCCGCAGGATTATCTCGATGGCCTGCGCCACGTGATCGGCGAAGTGGTGGCCGCACGGCCCGACGCGGCGCCGCATATCAGGGCGGTTTCGGTCGACACGACGGCCAGCACGCCGTGTCTGGTAGACCGCACGTGCACGCCGCTGGCGCTGCGCCCCGAATACGCCGACGACCCGGACGCGATGTTCGTCCTGTGGAAAGACCACACGGCGCAGCGGGAGGCGGAGGAAATCACCGCCCTGTGCGCCAGCAGCGAGATCAATTATGCCCGCCATTCGGGCAACCATTACTCGGCCGAATGCTTCTGGGCCAAATGCCTGCACCTGCTGCGCGGCAGCCGGCGGCTCCGCCGCGACGCATATGCCATGGTCGAGCTCTGCGACTGGATACCCGCCGTGCTCACCGGGGCGGACGATCCCTCCGCGATACGCGCCAGCCATTGCGCCGCAGGGTCGAAACAGATGTGGGCCGAGGCCTGGGGAGGATTCCCCCCAGAGGCGTTTTTCGAAGCACTCGACCCCGCATTGCTACCCATCGTGCGCAACATCAGCAAGACGAACCGCACGTGCGACCACGCAGCCGGGACGATCACGCCCGCGTGGGCGCAGGCGCTCGAACTTCCCGAGGGGGTCGTAGTAGGGGTGGGCAACATCGACGCCCATGCGGGAGCCGTAGGCGCCGGAATCCGCTGCGGCACGGTCGTGCTCAACCTCGGCACCTCGGCCTGCCACATGGCGCTGATGCCTTCGGATGAGATGGGCGGACGCCTCGTCGAAGGGATATTCGGACAGGTGGACAGCTCGATCGTACCCGGCATGGTCGGGTTCGAAGCCGGGTTATCCGCCTTCGGGGATGTCTATGCGTGGTTCAGGAACCTGCTGTGCTGGCCCCTGGAAGAGTTGCTCGTGCAGCCTGGGGCACCCGACGCGCAGGCCCGGCAGCGGCTGGCCGAAGAGTGCCGCGACAAAATCATGGGCAGGCTCGCCGAAGAGGCTGAGCGGCTGGAGCTCCGGGCGGACATGCCGCTGGCGACGGACTGGCTCAACGGCCGCCGCAACCCGTACCCCGCACCGGAGCTGACCGGGACGCTCACGGGGCTGCGGCTCTCGACGACGGCGCCCGAAATATACTACGCATTGGCCGAAGCGACGGCGTTCGCCACGAAGGCGATCCTCGACCACCTCGCAGCGAACGGCGTGGCGATCGAGCGCCTCACGGGGATCGGCGGCATATCGCAGAAATCGCCCTTCGTCATGCAGCTGCTGGCCGAGGTAACCGGCCGGGAAATCTCGGTCATCGACTGCAAACAGGCCTGCGCCATGGGTTCGGTGGTCTACGCCACGGTCATCGCGGGCTGCTACGGCTCGGTGGAAGAGGCGCAGCGGGCGCTCTGCAACTTCCCTTCACGGCGCTATACGCCCCGCGCGGAACGCCACCCGCTGCTCATGCAGCGATACGAACGCTACAAAGCCCAGGGAGGGCTCCCGCAACGCTAACCGACACGCAAACCCATACAACCGACGACACGCATGAACCTGCTGAACAACCAGGAAAAACGGAAATGGATGATCGCGGTGACGATCTTCATGAAATGGATGATCGTGGTGACGATCTTCATCGCCATCATCTGCAATTACCTCGACCGCCAGTTGCTTTCGATCCTCAAGCCGACGATCAAAGCGGCCTTCGAGATGAACGACGACGGCTATGCCTTCATCGTCAACATCTTCCTGATATGCTACGCCGTCATGTATCCCATATCGGGCATCCTGGTCGACCGGTTCGGCCCGAAAAAGGTGATGTTTCTGGGCATCCTGGCATGGTCGGCGGCCTGCATCGGAGGCGGCCTTTCGACCAATATGGAACAGTTCGCATTTTTCCGCGGGCTGCTGGGGCTGGCCGAGCCCACGATTTTTGCCGGGCAGATCGTCGCCGTGACCGTCTGGTTCGAAAAACGCCAGCGCGCCACGGCCAACAGCCTCTGCACGGCGGGCGGGTCGATCGGCACGGTCGTGGCCCCGATCGTCATCGCATGGCTCTCGACGATCTTTCCGTGGAACGACGTCTTCGTCCTGGCCGGGGCCATCGGCATCCTGATCGCCATCGTTTGGATGGCCGTCTACGCCGACCCGCCCAAAGAGATACTCGACGTCACGCTCAGCGAAAGCGCCGCCAACCGGCACCACGGCAAAGCCTTCACGTGGGGCGGGCTCTGGAAGACGCGCACGCTGTGGGGCGTGCTGCTCATCCGTTTCGTCAGCGATCCGGTCTGGTATTTCTGTCTCTTCTGGCTGCCCGGTTACCTGCAGGAGGATTCGGGACTGACGCTCATACAGGTGGGATGGGTCGGCTGGATCCCGTTCCTGTTCGGCGCCGTGGGCGGCGTATTGACCTCGGCATGGTCGGACAAAATGGTACGAAGGGGCATGGATCCGCTGCGCGCGCGCAAGCGCATGATGACGCTGGTGGCCGTCGCGGCACCCCTGTGCATCTTCACGCCCTATTTCAACGCCCTGCCGCCGTACTGGAACGTCGCGGCCATCATCGCCTCGTTCAGCCTGATCGCCATCATGTGCCTGAGCTGGCTTTACACGATCTGCGTAGTGATCGCCGAGGCATTCCCCGTACGCAACGTGGCCAGCGTAGTCGGCATCACGGCAGGCTTCGGGGCCGTGGGCGGGGCGATCTTCAACTACTACGTCGGGCAACTGCTGAGCACCATGGGGCCGTCGCTTTTCCTCGTAATGGGCGTCCTGCACTGGATCGCCGTCGTGATACTCTGGAAAATGACACGCCCTGAAATCCCGCAGGAAAAACAAGCTGTACAAAAATAAAAACCGAAACCATGGAAAAGAAAATTACGACCGTCCGCGAACCCGCCCGCGACATCCCCGTACGCGCATCGGCGGACATACTCATCGTCGGCGGGGGCCCCGCGGGGCTCATGGCCGCACAGGCCGCAGCGGGCGAAGGGCTGAAGGTCATGCTGATCGAAAGCCGCGGCTACCTGGGCGGGAACCTCACGATCGGGCTCCCGATCCTGGGATTCCTGGGGCAGAAAGGCAACCAGATCATCGAGGGGCTCCCGCAGCGGTTTATCGACCGGCTGCAGGAGCGGGGCGCCGCGAGCGGACACCGACCCTGCAAGCTCCACGTAAGCCTGACGATCATCGACCCGGAGGAGAGCAAGACCCTTGCACAGCAGTTGATGGAGGAGGCCGGCGTCGAGGTGCTGATGTATGTTTTCTGCACCGACGTCATCAGGGAGGGCAACGAGGTAAAGGGGGTGGTCATCGAAAGCAAGGCCGGGCGCGAGGCGATCCTCGCCCGCACCGTGATCGACTGCACGGGCGACGCCGATGTGGCCTTCCGTGCCGGCGTCGAGTGCCGCAAGGGCGATGCCGAGGGCGGCATGCAGCCCCCGACGCTGATGTTCTCGATGCGCGGTGTCGCCACACAACGCCTGCGCGACGCGATCGCAGAGCACCCGGACATCTACGACATGGACATCATGCCTGCGGAGTCGTTCCGCAACGAGAAGTTCATCACCGTGGGGCTTCGCAACCAGATCGCCAAGGCGCGCGAGGCGGGGATCGACCTCCCGGTGGCCCGCACGATCCTTATCACGGGCATGTCCGAGGACGAAATATGGGTCAACATGTCGCGTGTGAACGGCGTAGACCCGACCGATCCCGGGAGCTACACTCGTGGGGAAATCGAAGCCAGGAAGCAGGTTTACCAAATCCGGAAATACCTGCGTCAGTTCGTCCCGGGGTTCGAAAACGCGTGGATGGATCGGGTGGCACCGTTCATGGGTATCCGCGAGAGCCGCGTAACAGTCGGGAAATACGTCCTCACGGCCGGGGATATCCTGGCCTGCCGCCGCTTCGACGACGCCGTTGCCGTAGCCAGCTATCCCGTCGACCTGCACCATCCCAAAGGCGGGGACTGCACGCTGGAATACTGCGGCGACTGCTACGACATCCCGTACCGGGTGCTTGTGCCCGCAAAGGTCGAAAACCTGCTCGTCGCAGGCCGCTGCGCCTCTTTCACCCACGAAGCGATGGCCTCGACACGCGTGATGTCGACCTGCATGGCCCTCGGCGAAGCCGCCGGACGCGCCGCACGCATCGCCCTGCGGGACGGAGTGAAACCGTCGCAGGCCGACGTGGCGAAGCTGCGCAGCGAATTGAAACGAACCGGAGCCTACCTCCGATGACGGTACGGATCATGCGGTTTACGAAACTGCTGCTCGGCCTCGGCCTGGCGGCCTGTGCATGGCCCCTGTCCGGACAGAACGCCCGCCAGGAGATTTATGCCGACCCCGACAAAGCCGGCGGGGTATACTATGCCTACACGTACGACAATCCGGCCCGGACTCCCGCGCCCGAAGGTTACGAACCTTTCTACATCAGCCACTACGGTCGCCACGGCTCACGCTGGCTGCTCAGGGCGTCGGAATATACGGAGGTGTTGGAAACTTTCGGCAAGGCCGCCCGCGAGGGCGCCTTGTCGGAGTTCGGGCAGGATGTTTTACGCCGCGTGGAACGGGCCTGTTCGGACGGCGAGGGCAGGGCGGGCGACCTCACGCCGCTGGGTGCCGAACAGCATTACGGGATCGCGGAACGGATGTTCGAATCCTACCCGGAGGTCTTCCGGGGCAACGCGCGTGTCGACGCACAATCGACCGTCGTGGTACGCTGCGTGCTGAGCATGGCGGCATTCTGCGACCAGCTGCGGAGGATGAACCCGGAACTGGAAATCACGCGGACGGCCAACAACCGCACGACCCGCTACCTGAACTTTTTCAGCACGGCGGCAAACCCCGGGCCCGCCCCGGAGTACCTGAACCTGCTGAAAAGCGAGAGCTGGATAGAGGCCGAAGAGGGATTCCGGGAAAGCCGGATGCATCCGGAGCGCCTGATGGCCAGGTTATTCGCAGGCGGAAAAGTTCCGGCGGACATCGACCAGCGGGAGCTGATGCAACAGCTCTGGGCCCTGGCCGTAAACGAACAGGACACCCGCAGCGGAATCACATTCCGCGACCTGTTCACCCCCGAAGAACTGTATGCCGTCTGGGAGTGCGTCAACTACCGTTTCTACCACCAGCGCGGCCCCGGGGCGTTCAACCGGGGATATGCCCTGCGCTATGCGACGGCGCTGCTCGAAGAGATCATCGCCCGCGCCGACAGTGCGCTGGTGCAGGGCGCGCCCTCGGCCGACCTGCGCTTCGGGCACGACGGCAACCTCATGCCCCTGACCTGCCTGATGGCTTTCGACGGCTGCACGGCCGAGGTTTCCGATCCGGATCTGATCGCGGACGCATGGCGCGATTACCGTATTTCACCGATGGCGGCCAACATCCAGATGATCTTTTACCGGAAAGAGGGGACGGCGGACATCCTGGTCAGGATACTCCACAACGAACATGAAATGTACTTTCCGCTCGCTTCCGCAAGGCCGCCGTACTACAAATGGGATGACCTGCGGGCCTTCTACCGCCGAAGGATCGCCGAAGCGAAAGCCACGGCCGCGGAACCGCCGTCAGCAGGCACACGACAGGCTCCCGGAGCATAACCGGCTGTTGGGCTTCCGATCCGGGAGGCGCGGCGTATTCAACGAAAAGGGGGGCTTTGTAAAGCCTCCCTTTCCCGTAGCGCGTTGCGTTATTCTTACTCTCCGATTTTCAGATCAGCCCTTAAAACCCGTCCGCTCAGGGTCGATAAAGAAATCGTAATTACCTGGGCTTCGGACAACCGGGAGTTTCCGTCTGAAAAATCGAGTCGTAAAAACCCATCCTGCAACAATTCCATATCTGCGGCAGTCAGTTCATCGGCATGTTTACGGATATGGGTCAATCCACCCTTTGCATGATCTTTCAATGTCGGCGCAAAAGAGTAAGCCGTGAAATAGCACAAGTCATTCAACGTACTTCCGGCGGAATGCCCCTCGCCCCATGAAATACTGCTCCTGATTTCGATCCCGGTAAAATTTTCCGCATAGCTTACGTAGTTTCCTACGGTATATCCGAAATCTACCGTGATATAATCGCTGAAATCATCGTTGTGCTTAACAGCCAGCTCCTTGAACTTAGCGACCTCCGAAGCATTTTCCGACGTTATACCATATTTCTTACCGGAGAAATACAACTCCAGGGTCGTTGCATTCAGTTGCCGGCCATACATCTTTTCGACCTCCAAATAAGCGTCGACCAGATACTCCTTATAAATTCGGTATGTTCCGGTGTCGTTATTATTTTCAGAGGAGTCGCACCCGGAAAACAAAGGGATCATCAGGATATTACAATATAATAACCATTTCATATGAATCATCTTTGGTATTGAATAAGTTTTTTATCCTTCCACAAACGATTCCGGATTATTGTGCGACTAACTCCGTAATAGCCGTTCCATTACAACCTCCCGGGCAATAATGAAAATCAGATTTAAATACCAATCATAATATTTAATATTTTAATATTAATCCTCAAATATAACAAAAAAAAATCAAAACAGTACTCATCCCGAAAAATATGGATTATGTGTCAGAAACAATCCCCGGCAAAGCGCCGAATAGGGCAACTGCTGCCAGTATGCAAAAGGGGGCTTTGCAAAGCCCCCTTTTGCATTGCCGGCCGGAACCGGACTATCCCTTGATAGCTATGCCTTTGCCGAGTTTTTTCTCGATCTCCTCCTTCGGGAGAGGACGGGTGCAGAAGAACCAGTCGTAGCATTTTACCCCTTCGGGCTGGTCGTCCATATCCTCGCCCTGCATCGGGACGATCACCTCGTCGCCCGGACGCCAGTCGGCCGGCATGGCGACCCCGAATGCGTCGATGGACTGCAAACCTACCAGGACACGCTTTATCTCCTCGAAATTGCGTCCCAGAGCCAGCGGATAGTAGATCATCGCGCGCAGTTTGCCCTCGGGATCGACGAAGAATACGGCACGCACGGCTGCCGTCTGGCTTTCACCGGGCTGGATCATGCCGTAAAGGTTCGCCACCTTCATCGACACGTCGTCGATGATCGGGAATTCGACCTTGATATCCTTCATGCCCCGGTATTCGATCTTCTCACGGATCGTACGCAGCCATGCGATATGGCTGTTGCGGCTGTCGACCGACAATCCGATCAGTTCGCAGTTCAAAGCCCTGAATTCGGCCGTACGGGCACCGAACGTGAGCACCTCGGAGGTGCAGATCGGCGTAAAGTCGGCGGGGTGGCTGAACAGGATCACCCATTTGCCCTTGTAGTCGGCGGGAAAGCTGATCTTTCCCCGTGTTGTCATCGCTTCGAATGCCGGGACGGGTTCCCCCAGGCGCGGCAGTTGCTGTTCGTTCTTTTCCATAATCCGAAATATTAGTTTTATGCCGGGGCCCGCAAAGTCGGTGCCGATGGATGCGAACCGGGGATCTTTCTACTAAATTACGGTTTTTACAGGAATAGTCCTAATCCGGAACCCTCTGGTTTGCGCGGAAATACGGAAGCGTATACACAAACGGCGCTTTTGGGTAGGGCACGGCTTCCCCGGACGATCGCGGCGTCCGGAAAGGACATCGCACCGATGGGGGGGGGAACCGGAATACGGGGGCAGGCTCAGCCAACGGGGGTGGAAAGCGAGTGACGGGAAAAACACGGCGGACAGGCAGAAGGGACGGGCAGAAGGAACAGGGAACAGGAAACAGAAAACAGAAAACAAGATTAAAAAACGAACAAAGGAAATACCACAAGACGAACGGAAGGAACAGAGGCGGAAAAACGGGTGGTTCCTTCCCTGCCAAATAGAAAAAAGCGGCGACCTTCCGGCCTGCCGCTCTTTTCTTCGGGAACCCATCGGAACCCGGATCCGTCAGCGTACCTTGCGGATGATCTCGCCGCCGTGGCGGATCGCCTCCTCGTTGGCGGGAAGCATCTTCCAGGCACGTTCGGGCAGCGACTTCTTGAGGCCGACCATCACGTTCTCCATCTCAACGACGGGGCGCACCTTGAGGTACCCGCCCAGAATCATCGTATTGAACAGCTTGGCCTGTCCCATCCGGGCGCATTCGGCCGTGGCGTCGATCGCGTAGACCTCGATGTCCTCGCGCACGGGATGGCGCGTGATACCGTTCGTATCGTAGATCAGGATGCCGCCGGGCCTGACCATCGGCTCGAATTTCTCCATCGACTGCTGGTTCAGGATGATGGCCGTATCGAACTCGTGGGCGATCGGCGAAGAAATCTTCCTGTCCGAAAGGATTACCGTCACGTTGGCCGTACCGCCGCGCATCTCGGGGCCGTACGAGGGCATCCACGTGACTTCGAAGTCTTGCATTACGCCCGAGTAGGCCAGTATCTTACCCATCGAGAGGACGCCCTGGCCCCCGAACCCTGCGATAATTAAAGTCTCTTTCATAGCATCCCTTATTTTACGTCCTTGATATCGCCCAGCGGATAGTAGGGCAGCATGTTCTGTTCGAGCCACTCGTTCGAGGCCACGGGCGAGAGTTTCCAGCCGCTGTTGCAGGTCGAAACGACCTCCACGAGCGAAAAGCCCTTGCCGGCCATCGAATTTTCGAATGCCTTGCGGATCGCACGCTTGCACTTGCGCACGTTGGCGGGCGTATGCACGCTCTGGCGCGTGATGAAGGTGGCACCGTCGAGGTGCGCCATCATCTCGGCGATCTTGTAGGGGTAGCCGTTCAGGCGCGGGTCACGGCCGTAGGGCGTCGTCGCGGTCTTCATACCCAACAGGGTAGTCGGGGCCATCTGGCCGCCCGTCATGCCGTAAATGGCGTTGTTGATATAGATCGCCACAACGTTCTCGCCGCGTGCGGCCGCGTGGATCGACTCCGCCGTGCCGATGGCCGACAGGTCGCCGTCGCCCTGGTAGGTGAAGACCAGGTTGCCGGGATAGAGCCTCTTCACGGCCGTAGCTACGGCCAGGGCGCGTCCGTGGGCGGCCTCGATCCAGTCGATGTCGATATAATTGTATGCGAATACGGAGCAGCCCACGGGCGAAACGCCTACGGTCTTTTCCGCGAAGCCCATCTCCTCGATGACCTCGGCGATCAGTTTATGTACCGTACCATGACTGCAGCCGGGGCAGTAGTGCATGACGTTGTCGGTAATGAGCTTCGGTTTCGCGTAAACCAGGTTTTCGTTTTTGATTTCAACCTCTGCCATAGCCTTTACTTTTTAATCAGTTTTTCCTTGAGCGCCGCGAGCACTTCGTCGGGCGCGAACATCATACCGCCCTGACGGCCGAAATGCTCGACGGGAGCTACGCCGTTCACGGCCAGCCGCACGTCCTCGACCATCTGGCCGGCATTGAGCTCGGCGGAAAGGAAGCCTTTGACACCGCGCGCGGCCAGTTCGGCAAGCGGCTTCTTGGGGAAAGGATAGAGCGTGATCGGCCGCAGCAGGCCGACCTTCAGCCCTTCGGCGCGCGCCATCTCGACCGTGGCCGAGCAGATACGGGCCGACGAACCGAACGCCACGATCACGTAATCCGCATCGTCGCAGCCGATCTCCTCATAACGCACCTCGTTCTCTTCGAGCGCCTTGTATTTCTCCTGCAGGCGCTTGTTGATGATCTCCATCTTCTCGGACTGCAACTCCAGCGACGTCACGATATTGCGCTTGCGGTCGGCAGGCTTGCCGTAGGTAGCCCACGAGCGGCACTCGGCAGCGATCTCTTCGTCGGTCTTGCGGGGACGCTGCGGCGCGAGCACCACCTTCTCCATCATCTGCCCGATCGCCCCGTCGGCGAGGATCATCGCCGGGTTGCGGTATTTGAACGCGAGGTCGAACGCCTCGGCCACATGGTCGTGCATCTCCTGCACCGAATTGGGCGCCAGTACGATCATGTGGAAATCGCCGTGGCCGCCGCCTTTGCAGGCCTGGAAATAGTCGCCCTGCGAAGGCTGGATCGTACCCAGCCCCGGGCCGCCGCGCTGGCAGTTGATCACCAGGCAGGGCAGTTCCGCCCCCGCCAGGTAGCTCAGCCCCTCGGACATCAGGCTGATGCCGGGGCTCGACGACGAGGTCATCACCCGTTTGCCGGTCGATGCGCCGCCGTAGACCATGTTGATCGACGAGATCTCCGATTCGGCCTGCAGCACGACCATGCCCGTGGTCTCCCACGGCTTGAGTTCCATCAGTGTCTCCATCACTTCCGACTGGGGAGTGATCGGGTACCCGAAATATCCGTCGCAACCGTAGCGAATCGCCGCATGGGCTATCACCTCGTTGCCTTTCATCAGTTTTACCTCTTTTTCTGCCATAGCTACTCGAATTTTTGACGATAAACCGTGATGACGCTATCGGGGCAAATCACCGCGCACGAAGCACACCCCGTGCAGGCATCGGGATTTACCATCCGGGATATGGGATAGCCCTTGCTGTTCACCTCTGCCGACAATTCCAGCACGTCGCACGGACACGAAGCCACACAGACCCCGCACCCTTTGCACCGTTCCTTGTCGACAACGATTGTTCCTTTTATTTTAGCCATAAGCCGTAGTATTGTTAAGTTCCTTACAAATATAAGAAAAAATCCCGGAAATTCTAAACGAATGCAACAAATCTTATCATGAAAAACGGATAAATGAAAGCAGTGCGCCCGGAATAATCCACCCGAACGCACTGCGTACAAAATATTTCCGGCGTTTATTCCGCCATCGGACAGGGGTTCGAAAACGCGCCGGACAGGCGGTTCTCCGAGGGTTGAATGACTTATCGGCCCCCGACGGTTTTGCAGGGCGGTTACTCTTCGAACGAGTGGATCACCACGCCCGAGCGGAGTTTCGGCTCGAACCACGTCGTCTTCGGGGGCATGATGTTGCCCGTGTCGGCGATGTTGATGAGCTGTTGCATCGAAACGGGGTAGAGGGCGAACGCCGCCTTCATCTCGCCGCTGTCGACACGGCGTTTGAGCTCGCCCAGGCCGCGGATTCCGCCCACGAAGTCGATCCGCTTCGACGTGCGCAGGTCTTTGATGTCCAGTATTTTGTCCAGCACGAGGTTCGACAGCACCGTCACGTCCAGCACACCGATCGGGTCGTTGTCGTCGTATGTCCCGGGCTTGGCCGTCAGGCTGTACCAACGCCCGCCGAGATACATCGAGAAATTATGCAGTTCGGTCGGACGGTACTCCTCCGTACCCTTGTCCTCGACCGTGAAACTTTCGGCGAGCTTTTCGAGCAACTGCTCCGGCGTCAGGCCGTTCAGGTCTTTCACGACACGGTTGTAGTCGATGATCCGGAGCTGTCCCGCCGGGAAAGTCACGGCGAGGAAATAGCAATACTCCTCGTTGCCCGTATGGCCGGGGTTCTTTGCCTGGCACTCCTGTCCCACGCGCGCCGCGGCGGCCGTGCGGTGATGCCCGTCGGCGACATAAAGCGCCGGGATGCCCGCGAAAATCTCCGTGATACGGTCGTTGGTCTTCTTGTCGCGGATAACCCACAACTTATGGCCGAAGCCGTCGGCAGCCGTGAAATCGTATTCCGGGGCGTTGTTCTTCACCACGTCGGCCACGATGGCGTCGATCTCGGCGTTGTCGGGATAGGCGAAGAACACCGGTTCGATATTGGCCTGCTGGTTGCGGACGTGGATCATGCGGTCTTCCTCCTTGTCGGGACGCGTCAGTTCGTGTTTCTTGATCGCCCCCGAGAGGTAGTCCTCGTAATGGCAGCACATGGTCAGTCCGTATTGCGTGCGGCCGTCCATCGTCTGCGCATAGATGTAATAATACTCCCCGGGATCCTGTTCGAGCCAGCCCTTCTCACGCCATGCACGGAAATTCTCGACCGCCTTGTCGTAAACCTCCTGCGAATGTTCGTCGGCAATAGGCTCGAAATCTATTTCGGGCTTGATGATGTGCAGCAACGAGCGTTCGGTGGCCTCGGCCTTGGCCTCGGCGGAATTCAACACGTCATAGGGGCGCGACGCCACTTCGGACGCATACTGTTTCGGGGGACGTATCCCGCAAAAAGGTTTGATTTTCACCATAATGAATTAATGTATTAAAGCGAAAAAGGCGGGCGCAGCCTTCGCTCCCGCCTTTCACGCGCCGTTATCCGCTATTTGTTCACCTGGAACCGCGTATTGCCGTTCCTGAAGAAATCGACGATTTGGGTGGCTGCGGCCAGCCCCGCGTTGATATTGGCCTCGGCGGTCTCGGCCCCCATCTTCTTGGCGGTGGCAAACACCCGCTTGCCGAATTTCTCGTCCAGCTCGGCCTGGTTCCCGGCAGCGATGTCGGTAATGTATTTCAGGTCTTCGCGTTCGGTCAGCGCACGCACGACACCCTGTTCGTCGATCACCTCCTTGCGGGCGGTGTTGACCAGCGTGGCACCCTTGGGCATCGACATCAGCAGTTCGTAACCGATCGAGCCGCGGGTCTGCTCCGTAGCCGGGATGTGCAGCGACAGGAAATCGGCCTGCCTGTACAAATCTTCGAGGGAATCCACCTTCTTCACACCGTCGGCTTCGAACACCGCCGCATCCGTGATGAAGGGGTCGTAGGCGATGACGTTCATGCCCAGCGCCTTGCCCTTGCGCCCCACGAGTTTGCCCACATTGCCGTAGGCGTGGATGCCGAGGGTCTTGCCCTGGATCTCCGAACCCGTACCGGGCGTAAAGCGGTTGCGCGACATGAAGACCATCATGGCGAGCGCCAGCTCGGCCACGGCGTTGGAGTTCTGCCCCGGGGTATTCATCACCACGATACCGCGCGCCGTGGCGGCCGCGAGATCCACGTTGTCGTAACCCGCACCGGCACGAACCACGATTTTGAGGTTCTTCGCCGCCCCGATGACTTCGGCCGTCACCTTGTCGCTGCGGACAATGAGCGCATCGACATCGGCCACGGCGGCCAGCAATTGGGCCTTGTCGGTATATTTTTCAAGCAGGGCCAGTTCATAGCCCGCGTCCTCGACGATCCTGCGGATGCCGTCGACAGCCTCCTTGGCAAAAGGCTTTTCGGTCGCAACTAATATTTTCATACCTGTACTTTCTATCAGATGAATAAAATCGATGTCCGTGGCCGCCTTTTTCTTCGGGGTGAACGTAAAGAAATGCGCCATGGCCGTCCGTTATTTCGCGTGTTTGGCGGCGAACTCCTGCATGCACTCCACGAGGACTCTGACGCTCTCGATGGGTAGTGCGTTGTAGCACGATGCGCGGAAGCCGCCCACCAGGCGGTGGCCCTTGATGCCCACGATACCACGTTCCTTGGTGAATTCCATGAACTCGGGAGCCAGTTCCTCGTAGCCGTCGGCCATCACGAAGCAGATGTTCATCAGCGAGCGATCCTGCTTGTCGACCGTACCGCGGAACAGCGGGTTGCGGTCGATCTCGTCGTACAGCAGGGCGGCCTTCTCCTTGTTGCGGCGGTAGATTTCGGGTACGCCGCCGATCGACTTGAGCCAGCGGAGGGTCTCCATGAGCACGTAGATCGGGAATACGGGGGGCGTGTTGAACATCGAGCCGTTCTCGACATGGGTGCGGAACGCAACCATCGTCGGCAGGTCGCGCACGACACGGTCGAGCATGTCCTCGCGGATGATGGCGAACGCCACGCCGGCCGGGGCGAGGTTCTTCTGCGCACCGCCGTAAATCATGGCGTATTTCGTAACGTCGACCGGGCGGGAAAGGATGTCCGACGACATGTCGGCGATCAGGGGCACGGGCGAAGCGAGGTCTTCGTGGTACTCGGTGCCGTAGATCGTATTGTTGGAGGTGATATGCACATAGTCCAGATCGGCCGGGATCGCGAAACCCTTGGGGATGTAGGTGAAATTGCGGTCTTCGGACGAAGCGAGCAGCTCGACCTCGCCGTAACGCTTGGCTTCCTTGATGGCCTTCTTGGCCCAGACACCGGTATTCACATAGCCTGCCTTCCTGCCCAGGAAGTTGGCGGGCACTTCGTAGAAGAACGTGCTGGCACCGCCGCCGATATAGAAGATCTTGTAGTTGTCGGGGATGCCGAGCAACTCACGGAAGAGCGCG